>CALWNT010000067.1 GCA_944382885.1 uncultured Clostridia bacterium
TTTCCATCATACTCTGATAGGAGTCAACTTTTAAGATACGTACAGCCGCCCCGGCGAGGGGCACGTTTTGGTTCCTTTGGCGTGTACCAAAGGAACCCGTCGTGTCGGGGGCGGAACCCCGACAAACAGGAGTACAGAACCAGCTTGGTTCTGTAAGATAAATTTCTGTTTATCAAATAATAAACTTACAAACCATCTGTCCTCTGGGAGGTGTCGGCTATGATCCGAAGCTGGATCATCTATCTTTTCCTTCTTTTTTTAGACGTTCTTTTGTCGATTCTTGTCCCCTTTCGGTTGTTTTTACTGTTGATTCCCGTTCTGCTCCTGTTTCCGTGTTTTCTTTTTGTACTGCTGTTGTATCAGAAGAGAAAGATTCGCCTTTCCCTGTCTGCGGAAGAGGAAGAGAGGTCCCTTTTTACTTATCTGCTCACCGTAACAAACAACAGCGTTCTTCCTCTCTCAAGATGCCGTTGCCGGATACGCTGCATAAGTCTGTTCTATCAGGAAGAAAACAAACTAAAGCTTACCTTTTCCGTTGCCGGAAAAAGCTCTCGCCAGCTTATGGGAACACTGACCCTCCCTTTTGTCAGCAAATATACCCTTGCTCTGGAGGAAGCTGTGATATACGACTGGTTTTCCCTCTTTTCCTTTCGACTCAAGGCCAAACCAAAGGTTTCCCTGATCCATTGGCCGGAAAGCATCGCTCACCTGCTGTCCACCACTCTCAACGAATGGATTCCCAAAGAGCAGGATACCGATCTTCCAGGCAATGGTGGAAGTGACTTTTCTCAAATTTCCGGTTTGAGAGCCTACCATCCCGGAGACCGGCTCCAGTCTATCCATTGGAAATTAAGCAGCAAGCAAAACGATTATATCGTCAAAGAATACCCCCGTACCAATACCCGGGAACTTACTCTTTTGGCAGGGATTACCTACCCCGCTTCAAAAGAGGTCTATAACGCTTACTTTTCTCTTGTTTTTTCCACTGCCGAAGAATTGATTCGAAAAAGGCTTCCTTTTACAATCTGCTGGTATTCTCCGGAAGAAGATCGGCTGCGGGAATACCCGATTACAGGGCAGGACGAACTTTTCTCCATGTTTCGCGATTGGCTTTCTATCCCAGCGTCCAGCTATGCCGGAAAAGATCCCTTCTCTGCCACTCCTCGCCATTCGTCAAAATCTCCTTTAATTTATTTTAGCTGTGACGATATTTATCAGCATCCAGAGCGTTTTAAACCGCTCTTTTCCGAATTTCCGGAACCGGTATCGGTCTTACAGCCAGCCTTTTCCAGAACGAAGCACAGCAATCTTTCCCCTTCCGTTCGGGTACGGGAAATCCCCCTTTCCGCTTTCTCCCAAGAAGAGAACAGTAAGGCATAAACATTCGCTGAAACCTTGGCACAAACGAAAGGTCGGTGCATATGGCAATAAAATTTGGCAGACGCTTTTCCCCATCGAAAGGCGATATCCAATTTGGAACCGTCACCTCTCAGGAAAACAGCCTGGTATCGTTAGCTGTCCGGCTGGACGCTTTCCTTCTCCCCCTGTTGCTTTTGGGTTGCACGGCCGGTTCGCTGTTTACTTTTTTGACCGCTTATCCAATCCGATTTTTTTCTGATGCTCTGTGGGGTGTTTTGTTTCTGTCCGCAGTTTGTTTCGGTACATTGTACCAGATCCGCCGCCTCAAGTGGTTTATCCTTCCTTTGACCGCTATTCTCCTTAGCTTTTTCTGCTACTATTTTCGAAAGGAACTCCTGGAGGGAATCCAAAGCGGAGGGTATGAGCTCTTTGCATTTTTAAATGATTCCGGCTACAATGTGGGAAATCCCTTTTCCCAGTCCTCTGCCATTTTCCAATGCACCCTTCTTCTGTGTGTTTTTGCCGTCCTGTTTACGGCGCTGATTGGCTTTTTTGTTTGTGCGTTTCCATGTGTTCCCGCTGTTTTGCTTCTCACCCTTCCGCTGGAAATTTTGGTTTTTTGGTATCTGTTTGAACCTGCTTTCTGGAGTGTTTTTCTCTACTTCCTTTCGATTACAGGACTTTTAGCTACCCGAATCTTTTACCGAAAGAGAATCGTCAAAAAGCAAAAACAGAAGGTGTTCCGTCCTTTTGGAAAAACTTCTCCTGCTGTGGTGACGATCTGTCTGTTCTTCGCCCTTTTGATCGGGTTGGGACAAGCATCCTGGGACTTGTTTTCTCTGGAACGTCCTAAACGTTTCGATCAATATGCCCAACAGATCCGGGAATTCGATTACAAAGCGTTTTTCAATAATCTCTTGTTCAATCCCTTCCCGATTGGACGGGATGAAGGGGTTCTTCCCAGAGGGAATTTGGTATATGATTATCACACCGACCTGATCGTTACCATGCCCTATCCCTCTCAAAATGTCTATCTCCGGGGATTCTCCGGCGCCGGCTATCAGAATGGACGCTGGATTGAAATCCCGGACGAAGAATATCAAAACGCTCCCTGGTATCAACAGCTTCGAGAAACCGGATTCTCTTATTTTGATCTTGCGGCAAGATACGATAACTACGGTGAACTGCTGCTGATGGAAGTGGACTCCGTTGACGGGGGCACCAAATACGCCTTTACCCCAGAAGGCGTCTTAGCGGGTTCTGACATTCTGGCTCAGTACGACCGCTCTTTCCGTCCCAAGGGAAGACGTTATATCGTTCCCTATATCACCTCATCTTATCGGGAGGAGTCTATCCCAGACGCTATCACCTATTCTTCCTCCTTGTCCACTCTGGAATATGACATTTTGGAAAAATATGGTGACTTTGTCAATTCTTATTATACAGGCAATTATTTAGAGGGTCTGGATGAAATCGAGAACGAAATATGGCTTAATACGGAAGAGACTGTTGCCGCTGAACAGCGGGAATATGAGGAATCTATACGGGAATGGAACGAAAATAATGAGGAGCAAATTCCGTTGGATCCTTATCAATATGACCAAAATTCCTTTTTTTATCATCTTGCTGAGCAAGTGAAACGCTATTTGAAAGAAAACTATCAGTACACACTCTCTCCTGGGGAAACGCCGGAAGGAGAAGATCCTGTTTCCTACTTTTTGCTGGAAAACAAACAGGGCTATTGTGTCCATTTCGCCTCGGCTGCGGCGCTGCTCTTGCAGGATATGGGAGTGCCCTGCCGATATGTGGAGGGGTATTTGATCCGAACGGAAAATCTTATCGATGCCAAGACAGAATTGGAAACACTTCAAACCACCTGCCCTCAAATCAACGAGTATACTGCCCAGCGGGAAGATATGGATTACACCATCACCACCGATTATACGACGGTAGAAATCGATGACAGCGGCGCTCATGCCTGGGTGGAATATTACGCTTATGGGCGTTGGAACATATTAGAAGTCACCCCTGGATATGCAGAAAATGAATTGGCTGTGCTGCCCCCTTCCACTGAGTCCTCTCAGACAGAGGAAAGCCAGCCGGAATCCAGTCAGGAAATATCATCGGAAGAAGAATCGTCGGAAGTATCCTCTCTGGAGGAAAGCTCAGAGGAAAGTACCGAAGGCAACGCACGTTTTCCTGTTGCTGTTCTTCTCTGGATTGCACTGCCGGTTCTGTTTCTTCTGCTCCTCATCGGCAGAAAAGAATTTCTGGAAAGACGGCGGAAAGAACGCTTTTCCGTTCAGGACAGAAAAACGGCTGTTTTGGCTCAATACAGCTATCTCACAGCTTTTCTGAGGAAGACTGGATATCAACGGGCATCTCAGATCTGCTATCATCCTGAAGAATTCCGCCAGGCCTATCCCTGCTTCTCGGAGAACTACTATAAAGAGTGCATGGATATTGTACTGCATGCGGCATTCAGCAAAGCGGCAGTTTCTGAAGAAGACTACCAACTGTTCTCCTCTTTCGTTCAAGGCTTTGTCCAAAAGCAGAAGGAGGGCATGTCTAAACTCAGGAGGCTGGTGGTGACCTATCTGCTGGGATTGTAACAAATTCACACATACCAAAAGAGGAGAGAAAGCTTTCGCTTTCTCTCCTCTTTTTCAGGAACAACAGGAATATTTACTGATGCTGAACGCCGTACTGAGCGATCTGCGCCTGATGTTCTTCATAAGTTTTGGAATAATGATTTTGATTATCATTCCCAAAAAAGAAATAATAATAGTCCGTGCTGGCCGGATTCTGTGCCGCCGCAATCGCCCTCATCCCCGGATTACAGATCGGACCTGCCGGAATCTGGCACTTATAGGTATTGTACAGCGCCGCAAACCTGCTGGTATCAGACAGTAAGGGATTGCCGGTGATATATTCATTGACGTAATCTCTGGTAGGATCGGCATCCAGCCTCATTCCGGCATTGAGCCGATTGTGATAAACAGAGGATACCAGTTTCATATGCTCGTCGCTTCGAGCTTCCTGCTCAATAATAGAAGCCAGAATCAACGTCTGCTGGGAAGGACATCCAGTTTTCGCAGCATAGTTGTTGAGCATCGTTCGCAGCACCCGCTCCGGATCATCATTCTGATAAAACTGATAGGTATCCGGGAATAAAAATCCCTCCATTTTAAAGCAGCGGTCAGAAGTGGAAGGAACTTCAAAGGACTGTACCTGATAGTTCTGGGAAGTCTGGTAAAAATCCGCCTGACTGCAAATCCCCTTCTGCTCTAAAAGAGAAGCAATCTGCATAAAGGTGTATCCTTCCGGGATCGTGACCTCTACCACAACCCGCTGAGGTTCCGGCTCGTCGACAGAGGAAACTGTCTGTTCCTGCTGTGAAGAACCGACGCTGTTTTCCTGAGATTCCGCAGAAGATACTTGACTGCTCTCCGTACTGCTCTCTTCCTGAAAAATTCTGGAATACTCCTCCAAAGAAACAACCTCGCTGGAAGATTCTTCCTCAACCTTTTCCTCTTTTCCACACCCAGCAGCCAAAAGTAATAAGACGCATAGGGCAAAAGCAAGCCACTTCTTTTTCATTTTCTTCCCTTCTTTATCAATCGTGAATTGGTTTTCTCTATTTTATCGAATCAAAGGCCAAAAAGCAACTCTATTTTCAAAATGCAACTAATTTTCGCTTTTTTTCTACAATGTAACCTCCATGCAAACAGCGGTTGCGCTCTTCTTTTTATCTTTTTCGACGCGCTCAATCCTATTTTTCCTGTTTGTGCTCTCAAAAAAGGAGGAAGAACAGCAGCTGAGTTCTTCCTCCCTCTATATCATATAAGGCGCAAGTTTTTTCAAAAGCTCCGGATGTTCTCCAGCCCCAAGTTCCATTGTAACCGGTTTTGTCAGATCCAGGCTGCAAATCCCAACGACTGATTTTGCGCTTACTTTTGTGTTTCCTTCTACCAAATATACATTTTCCGGAAAATGAGAAACAATTTCTACCAAATGGTTTATTTTCTCAGCGGATGAAATTTCTATTTTAATGTGCGTGACTGCCATCCCATACTCCCCCATCATTGAAGTTTTTTATTATTAAGGAGCATGCCCGGTTTTATCAAAAATATACCGGTGGTTTTTCTGTTTGGCATGACGAAATAGCTGTTCTATTCTGTGAAGAAAAGCAAGGTGGTACTCCCCAAGCCCTGTCCTCTTTATCTGCTATTTTAACATCGCTTCCGCCGAGCAGGAAAACAAGGCCATCATAACCTCCAGTATCTCTAAAGTTGGATTTTCTTTTCCGCTTTCCAAGCGGCTGATTTATTCCGCGGAGTAACCGCTGCGAAAGCCAAGCTCTTCCTGAGAAATTTTTGCTTCTTTCCGCAGACGGTGGATATTTTCTCCAAATATCTGATTCAGCATAGTATCACCCCCCTTACATGATGAAGGATGAATGACAGCTATGTTGATAACAGCTTATTTAGTTTATTTGCTTAGATCAATGATAATAAGGTTTGTAACCAATTAAGTTGGTATTTCATCTCATG
>CALWNT010000068.1 GCA_944382885.1 uncultured Clostridia bacterium
TTGGGCTCCCTTATCTTGACCTTATTCAGGAAGGCAACATGGGGCTTATTCGGGCTGTAGAAAAATTCGACCCAAACAGGGGCCTGCGTTTTTCTACTTATGCAACTTGGTGGATCAAGTTTACCATCCGAAGAGCTCTCGCTGACTAGGGCAGGATGATTCGGATTCCAAATTACATTATCGCCAACATTTCAAAGATTTCAAGAATCCGGGGACAATTTTTTCAGGATAATGGTAGAGAGCCATCCTTGAAAGAATAGCAAAGGGAGTTTTTATTTCTTCATTATCGACACAAGTCTTTTTCCGAACCACTCGCCTAGCGAGTGGTTTTCGGCGCACAAAAAAGGGACCTCCGCCGGTCTTGCCGGCAGAAAAGCCCCTTCACTTCCAAAGCACTCACCGATATGGAAAATGTAATACAATTCTTATCTAGGTTCTACAATCAGACGGATGGCCGTTCGTTCCGCCCCATCAATTTCGATATTAGTAAAAGCCGGCACACAAATCAATTCTACGCCGGCCGGAGCCATATACCCTCTTGCCACAGCCACTGACTTAATCGCCTGGTTTGCGGCGCCCGCTCCTACTGCCTGAACTTCCACGCTGCCTTTTTCCCGGATTACGCCGGCAATTGCGCCAGCTACTGAGGTTGGTCTTGAATTTGCAGAAACCTTTAAAATATCCATTACTACATCCTCCCGAAATTTTCTAGTAAATTTCATTCGTCATTATGTCCTTATTTGCAACAAATACAAAGATGTGCTCAGACAACTTTTACAATCCTATTATATAATAACGTGGAGAATATTTCAATAAAATTTATGTAATTTGTAAAACTATATTATTTTAACACGTTCAATTTTGTTGCATGCGCCGGTTTTTTTGTCAATATGCGCCAAAATACCATTGAGCTGACAGGGCAAATCATGGACTTCAAAACGTGTCGGCATTTGCGTTTTGTACCGGTCAATCACATTTTGCGGATTCACTCCCAGCACAGAATAAATAGGTCCCGTCATTCCCGCATCGGTAATATAGCCGGTCCCCTTGGGAAGAATCTGTTCGTCGGCGGTCAGCACATGGGTATGGGTACCTACCAAACAGGATACTCTACCGTCCAGATAATAGCCCAGCGCCTTTTTCTCCCCAGTCGCTTCCGCATGAAAATCCACAAAATAACAGTCCGCTTCTACCTGGGATAAAATTCGGTCGATTTCATAAAAGGGATTATTGAGCCCCTCCATAAATACCGTTCCCATCAAATTGATCACACAAAGCTGATAGCTTCCTCCATCGTAAAGGTAATACCCCTTTCCGTTGCAGCAGTCTGGAAAATTCGCAGGACGGATCACCTGCGGGGTCTCATCCAGATAGGAATAGATTTCCCGGCGCTTAAAAACGTGGTTTCCGGTGGTGATCACGTCCACGCCGCTGTCCAGCAGATAATTGGCAGAACTGGGTAAAATCCCATTGCCCACCGCCGAGTTTTCTCCATTGGCAATCACAACATCTACCCCGTGTTCCCGCTTGAACGCAGGCAGTTTTTCCCGGACGAACCGGCATCCCGGCTGAGAAATAACATCCCCAATAAATAGTATTTTCAGCAATTTCCCTTTCTCCTTTCTCTGTTTCTGCCAAACGCCGAACAGCTTCTCAAGCAGAAGCAAATCCAAAATGCTCTTGAATCCTCTTCGCGGTTTCCTCCGCGCTTAGATGAGCGTTCTCTATCCTCAAATAGTTGGAAAATGGAATCTCTCCCTCATCACTCACACAGCGGTAGTTGCGGTCATCATCCAAAAGTCTTTGATTAGACTCCTCTAAATTCCGCTTAGAAGCCTTATGCTTCAGCCTGTTTGCGGTTGCGTTGCGCTGAAGGCGGATTTCCTGAGGAGCAATCAGCTCTACATAATAAAACTCAGTATCATATTTTTGAAAAATATCTTTGACGTGTTCAATATATTCCCAATCAGAGGGGCAGTCAAAAGCCCATTGATAGGTAAAGATCATGCCATATTGCCCAGAAGCCGCAAACTCTTCGAAAATGACCTCCCGGAGGCGAGAAATGGCTCTGGAATGAAACGTTCCGAAAATTTCCAATACCGGTTCAATGGTCATGTGGTTGTGAAACAGCCTTAGTCCGGTCAGTTTCATCAGTTCCTGTCCTACTGTCATCTTGCCTACCGCAGCATCTCCGATCAAAAAAAGAAGCTTCATCTCCACCCCTCACTTCCCGTCTGTTAGCTTATTATAGCAAAATCAGTAACAAAAGACAAATCATCCATAACAGAAATTTATCATTCTATTTAATCTATTTTACTTTAGTTGCTACACCTGTTTATTTATAAATAAATCATCTTACCAGATCTAAAAACGGCGTTTCCGCAAAAGGAAACGCCGTTTCACATCAATTCTATTCTCTCTCTAATGCCGTCAATCCGGATTTGGTCATTTTGATAATTCCAAAAGGCTGAATCAGACGAATAAACGCCTCAATCTTTCTGGGCTTTCCGGTCAGCTCCAACATCAAAGAATCGTTCTCAACGCTGACGATATTCGCATGAAACAGATTTGCCACCTCAATCAAGGAAGCTCTGGTTTCCTCTCCATTGCCCGCGGTAATCAGGACATGCTGGCGCTGTACGGAGTTATCGCTGTTTAACACCTTCACTTCCCGTACATCTACCAGTTTGGAAAGCTGTTTGTCGATCTGCTCTAAAGTATATTCGTCTCCAGTTGTGACAATAGTGATCCGGGAAATCTCCGGGTGCTCGGTCTGAGCGGCAGAAATGCTTTCAATGCTGTAGCCTCTTCTGCTGAACAGCCCCGCCACTCTCAGAAGGACGCCGGCATTATTATCCGCCAATACCGAAAGTACATGTTGTTTTGCCATTTTTCCGCTCCTCCTAATCGTCGATCTCAATTTCCATAATCGGTTGATTGATGGCTCCCCCTGCCGGGACCATAGGCAGTACATTGATGTCCTTATCAATGACGCATTCCACTAAAACAGGCCCCCCTGTACTCAAGGCCTCTTCCAAAGCCGGGCGAACCTCACTCTTCTTGGTGATCCGCAGCCCTTTAATATGGTACGCCTCCGCCAGCTTCATATAATCGGTGTTTCGGTCCAAAGTTGTCTGGGAGAATCGTTTGCCGTAGAACAAACGCTGCCACTGACGCACCATTCCCAATACATTATTGTTAAATAAAAGCTCTACTACCGGAATCTTTTGTTTATAAAGAGTCACCAATTCGTTGCAGTTCATATGAAAACTTCCGTCCCCGGCAATATTGACAACCTGTTTATCGGGATTTCCTACCTGAGCGCCCAAAGAAGCCCCCAAGCCATATCCCATTGTCCCCAAGCCGCCGGAGGAAACAAACTGACGAGGGTGTTTGAAGTTATAAAACTGGGCCGCCCACATCTGATGCTGACCCACTTCTGTTGCAATAACAGCCTCTCCCTTGGTGAGTTCATCCAGTGTTTCGATGACATACTGAGGGGTTACCATCTCTTCATAATCTTCCACCATCACCAACGGATACTGTGCTTTCCATCCCCCGATTTTGGTCATCCATTCCGGATGGGATTCCTGAGAAAGCCGCTGATTCAAACGATCCAATACATACCGCACATCGCCGATCAATTGGCTTTCCACCCGAATATTCTTATTGATTTCCGCAGGGTCAATATCAATCTGCAGCACCTTGGCATTGGGCGCAAAGGACTTGATGTCGCAGATTACTCTGTCGCTGAAACGAGTGCCGATTCCCACAAACAAATCGCACTCCGTAATCGCCAAAGAAGCAGTCTTGGTCCCGTGCATTCCCAGCATTCCCATATAACGGGGATCAGTATTGTCAAAACTGCCCTGTCCCATCAAAGAAGAAGATACCGGAGCGTCGATCAAATCTACAAATTTCTTGACCGCCTCCGACGCCCCGGAGGAGATCACTCCTCCGCCGGTATAGACAAAGGGCTTTTCAGAAGCCTGAATCAGCTCTATCGCAGATGCAATATCTTCTTCTGTCACATTTCCGCAGTAATTGTCTGGATGAACCGGTTCTTTCCGCTCATATTCAAATACAGCAGCAGTGATATCCTTTGGCACATCAATTAAAACCGGCCCCGGCCGTCCCTCATTTGCAATATAGAAAGCCTGACGGATCGTATCTGCCAGTTTCGCAATGTCTTTTACAATAAAATTATGCTTGGTAATCGGCATCGTAATGCCCGTGATGTCTACCTCCTGAAAAGAATCCAATCCCAACGCGGCAACCGCCACGTTCCCGGTAATCGCAACCACTGGAACAGAATCCATATAAGCGGTGGCGATACCAGTCACCAAATTTGTTGCGCCCGGGCCGGAGGTAGCGATGACCACACCTGTTTTTCCGGTTGAACGAGCATAACCATCTGCCGCGTGAGCCGCGCCCTGTTCGTGAGCCGTCAAAATATGACGGATTTTACCGCTGTATTCATACAACGCATCATATAAATTCAGTACAGATCCGCCTGGATAACCGAAAACAGTATCCACACCCTGTTCCAACAGACATTCCAGAATAATTTGTGCTCCTGTTAATTTCATCTGCAGTTTCTCCCATCTCATAGTCAAATAAAAACCAGCAATTATCAGCCCCATTTAGATCCCGCACTTTTTTCTAATACGTCTGCTCTTTTCAGAAGCTGTCATTCCCTGTTTTTGCATTAAATCGCGAAAGCGCAATATATAAATAGCCCGAAAGCCGCTTTTCTTCTTTCGGCCTTATCTTTTATATTGAATTTATTCTATCCCAAATAGAAGTCTTTGTCAATTCACAGGAATAGGGACAAAATTTCTCTTTTTCTTTCTATTTTCTGTGAAATTCTCCATGAAAGAGGATAAAATATATACAAACAGTAATATATCATCAATATATTAACAAATTTCCAAACAAAAGCACAGGCTCCCTGATCAAATCAGAGAGCCTGCAAACAAGTTTATGAAACTTTAGATAAGAAGCGATTAGTACATGCCGCCCATACCGCCTGCCGGTACAGCAGGAGCCGGATTTTCTTCCGGATGATCCGCTACCAAGCTTTCGGTGGTCAGTACCATTGCCGCAACAGAAGCAGCGTTCTGCAAAGCGCTTCTGGTTACTTTAGCCGGGTCAACAATACCACTCGGGATCATGTCTACATATTCTTCGTTGTACGCATCAAAGCCATAACCAACTTTTCCGGAATTGAGGATCTTATCAATAATGACAGAGCCTTCCAGACCAGCATTTAACGCAATCTGTCTTACCGGTTCTTCCAGCGCTTTCAAAACGATGGTCATACCGGTCTTTTCATCCCCTTCAGATTCTGCAATCAACTTAGAAACTGCCGGCATCGCATTGATCAAAGCGGTTCCGCCCCCTGCTACAACGCCTTCTTCTACAGCAGCCTTGGTAGCAGCCAGAGCGTCTTCGATTCTCAGTTTCTGTTCTTTCATTTCCACTTCGCTGGCAGCGCCGACTTTGATGACTGCAACACCGCCGGAGCGTTTCGCTAATCTTTTCTCAAGTTTTTCTCTGTCAAAATCAGAGGTAGTAACTTCGATCTGTGCTTTGATCTGAGCAATTCTTGCTTTAATTGCAGCAGAATCGCCTGCACCATTTACGATGATGGTATTTTCTTTGGATACTTTCACCTGTTTTGCACGGCCGAGCTGTGTCATATCGGTATCTTTCAGTTCTAAGCCCAGTTCTTCGCTGATTACCTGGCCGCCGGTCAGGATTGCGATATCCTGCAGCATTTCTTTTCTTCTATCGCCAAAGCCCGGAGCTTTTACAGCAACAACGGTAAAGGTACCGCGGAGTTTATTAACAAGAAGGGTAGAAAGCGCTTCCCCTTCAATATCTTCCGCTACGATCAAAAGTTTTTTACCAGCCTGAACAATCTGTTCCAAAAGCGGCAAGATTTCCTGAATAGAAGAGATTTTTTTATCAGTAATCAAAATGTAAGCGTCGTCCAAAACAGCTTCCATCTTGTCAGTGTCGGTTACCATGTAAGGAGAGATGTAACCACGGTCAAACTGCATACCTTCTACTACTTCGCTGTAGGTTTCAGCAGTGTTGGATTCCTCGATGGTGATAACACCGTCAGCGGATACTTTTTCCATTGCTTCCGCAATCAGTTCGCCCACTTTTTCGTCCCCTGCGGAAACGGAGGCAACTCTTGCGATATCGTTGGAGCCGTCCACTTTTTTCGCATTTGCGATAATCGCGTCTACCGCGGTGTCAACCGCTTTTTTAATGCCTTTTCTGACAACCATCGGATTCGCGCCGGCGGCTACGTTTTTCATTCCTTCTCTTACCAGAGCCTGTGCCAGAAGAGTAGCGGTAGTGGTACCGTCGCCTGCGGCGTCGTTGGTTTTAGTCGCAACTTCTTTTACCAGCTGTGCGCCCATATTTTCAAAAGCGTCTTCCAGCTCAATTTCTTTTGCGATGGTAACGCCGTCGTTTGTGATCAGCGGAGCGCCGAATTTTTTATCCAGCACTACGTTTCTGCCTTTCGGGCCAAGTGTGATTTTCACGGTATCAGCGAGCTTATCAATACCAGCCTGCAATGCTTTTCTGGCATCTTCGCCGTAAATAATGTCTTTTGCCATAATAGAATTCCTCCTATATACGATTTAAAATCATGTAATAATATCTTTTATTCTACAATCGCCAGAATATCGGACTGACGAACGATGATGTATTCCTGATCGTCCAATTTTACTTCTGTTCCGGCGTATTTGCTGATGAGTACCTTATCGCCTACGGAAAGTTCCATCTTAACTTCCTTACCGTCTACCACACCGCCGGGGCCTACTGCCAATACTTCAGCAACCTGAGGTTTTTCTTTTGCGGAACCAGCTAAAATAATACCGCTTTTGGTGGTTTCTTCTGCTTCCACCATTTTGATGACCACTCTGTCTGCCAAAGGTTTGATTGTCATGTTCATTTCCTCCTTAGATTTCTCTATCTGATGAAAAATTATTTTACTGTTTTAGCACTCGTTAATCTTGAGTGCTAATTCTTAACTAATATTTAGTATAATCATTTTTCAGCAAAAATCAAGAGCAAATTGTGAACAAACAGAAAACTATTGCTAATGATTTTTTGTCCAAAGGGTTCTATCCTGTTCCAATTCTGCTTAATTTTATGATTTTAGAGAAAAAGAAAGTCCTTCAACTTGTTTCCCCTGCTTTTGGTTAGAGTTCCATAAGTAACCTTTCTTTAGAGAATTTTTTCTCTTTTTTCTTCTGAGATTGCATATTTTACCCTCTTCCGATATAATAAATATCAGGAACACCAGCAGTCGAACTTTTTATGAAAGGAGTATTTTATCATGCGCGATTATGTAATTTTAATTGACGAAGACAGCGATCTCCCCCTAAGTTATGTCAAACACAACGAACTTACCATGATGCCGATGGGTTATATTCTGGACGATAAAGAATTCAGCGGCTACGACGATCCAAACGGCTATCCGATCAGCGAATTTTACGATAAACTGAGAAACGGCGCCTCTCCTAAGACAATCGCCATCTCTCCCGCTTATTTGAAGGAGACCATGGAGCGACTGGTAAAAGAAGGCAAAGACGTGCTCTATGTTGCCTTTTCTTCCGGGCTGAGCAGCACCTGCAACAACGCCAAGCTGATGGCGGAAGAGGTGATGCAGGACTATCCGGAAGCGAAAGTCCTTGTCATCGATTCTCTCAATGCATCTCTGGGCGAAGGTTTATTGGTCAACTATGCCGTCACCCTGAAAAAAGAGGGAAAATCCATTTTGGAGAACGCCGCCGCGCTAGAGGCCGAACGGGATAATTTCTGTTCCTATTTCACCGTAGATGACCTTCACTTTCTCCATAAAGGCGGCCGCGTCTCCAAAACCACCGCTGTAGTGGGCTCTGTATTAGGCATTAAGCCGATTCTCCATGTAGACGAGCAGGGCAAATTGGTAGCCATCGGGAAGGTCAGAGGCAGAAAACAGTCTCTC
This sequence comes from uncultured Clostridia bacterium, assembly GCA_944382885.1. Taxonomy (GTDB): domain Bacteria; phylum Bacillota; class Clostridia; order Oscillospirales; family Ruminococcaceae; genus Massiliimalia. The sequence goes on from CALWNT010000068.1 coordinate 8,012, forward strand.
GACGGGTTAGTGAAAAAAATGGAAGAAAAATTCGTCCCGGAGAAAAATAAGGTCGTCTATATCTCGCATGGAGACTGTGAGGACGACGCGAAATATGTAGCCGATCAGGTAAAGAAAAAATTCGGTATGAAATCTTTCCTCATCAATTTTATCGGCACCTCTATCGGCTCCCACTCCGGCCCGGGTACTGTGGCCCTGTTCTTTGTGGGAAACGGAAAAGCAGAAAAAAACTAATTGGCGGTATGAAAAAGGGTTTGGAACATTCCAAACCCTTTCTTTTTCTCCTTACCTCTTCACTGTCAGTTCCTGATTCACCGGGATAGGATATTCCTTTCCGTTCCATTTCAAAACGCCTCCGTCCCGGTCGGCCAAAACGGTAACGGAATCCTTCGAGCAGGTCACCCGAACCTGTCCGCCGTAAAGCGGTACAGTCCCCTCCATTTCACGATAATTCCCCAGGTTCGGTTCTACCACAAAGGTGCGGTAGGCGACATCCGCAGCAGATACTCCCAGGCAGTACCGCCCCAACAGATAAATCGGCCCGCTTCCCCAGGCATGGCAGAGGGAACAGCCGTATTTTTCTCCATACATCCCGTAATGCTCGATTCCCGTCTCATTGGGATCAAACCGCTCCCAGATGGTGGTGGCTCCCAGTTCCAGCATACCGCCCCAATAGGACTTGAGCTTTTCCTGCATCACTTCTACTTCTCCCAGCTTACAAAAGGCTTCCAATTCGTAAAATTTGAAATAGGGGGTGCTGATAGCGGTGATCCGGTCATTTTGCAGCACGGAACGCAGCAGGATGCGCTGGGTTTCTTCCTCCACAAAGTCATACAAAATCGCAAAGATATTGGCGTGACGGGTGACGTTCCGTCTTCCGGAAGCGAAGGTATCAGCAAAGGCCCTTTGCTCTTCATCCCAGAATTTTTCCAATATCGTCTTTTGAAGCTCCTCAGCCGCAGTTTCATAGGGTTCTGAGGCTTCCCCTAAAAGAGCCGCCAGTTTTCCCATGCTCCAGTAGGTCTTCCAAAGCAGAATCTGCTCCGCGCACAGCGGGCCGTCCTTATCCATCTCCGACCAGTCGATAAAGATCCAGTCCCCCTCCCGCTGGCACACGAGGCCGTCCCCATCCAGCCGGCCGGTGAGAAATCGAAACAGCTCTTTGGCCCGGGGAAAGACAAACCTGACAAAATCCAGATCGCCGTAGTCCTGATAATATTCTGCAATGGAAATCAGCAGATACATGGTGTAATCGTTGATAGTGTTGATGTGGGATTCATAAGGCGGCTTACCTAAAAGGGCCAGAATCGTCCTTCTGGTGATCTGCTGGTCAAAGTAGAGATAACGGTTGATCTTGTAAGACTGGTAAGCGTCCCCCGACCAGACCCACCGGTCGTGTTTCACTCCGTCGAGATAAAACTCCCGGCTGTTGATGTGAAAGGTATAGGCGCAAACATCATAAAGACGGGCGATCATCGGGTCTTCGCAGGAAAATGCGCCGATATCCTTTAGGGGAAGATACTCATATTCCGCCCAGACCTTTGCCCCATCAGGCAGGGGCGCGGATAGGAAAAGATACCGAAAACCCCTTGGCACTAACCGGTAATCGGTGTTGCCTCCCAGTGTTTCCCGAATGGTGATCTCCTCTAAGTCCAGAGCCTCCTCCCGGGATTCTCCGTAATTTGCGACCAGCGTCCGATCAGGCTCCATGCCGGAAAGGTACACCGGCCCAAAAAGCTCTTTTCCAAAGTCAAAGAGTACTCCGCCGCCAGTTTCTTCCCATCCTACCGGGTCTACCCGCTCATAGGAAAAGGGGAATACCGCCGGGTCGTCTGCTTCATTGGGATAAACCGGCTCACAGCCTACCTTCTGCAGCTGTGCCGTACCGTGGGTAACATTCCAGCTTTCGTCTGTTACAAGGTACTTGCTGTTGATATAGCAAGATGGAAGTCCTCCGTCGCTTACCAATAACACATGAAGGTCATGCTCTCCCGCCGGAATCTTCACGTCCTGATTGACCCCGAAATGCACCCCGTCGATCCGTCCGCAGCCCTTGGCACGGGTGACGATGCGCAGGGTAAAGTCTTCGGGCGCGGTAAATTTCTTGGAAAAATCCACCATAGGGTAGGGCGCAGAAGTATCCCACCCGCTGGGAATGATATATCCCTCCCGGTCTCTCCTGCTGTGTACTAAAATGTTGTGGTGGATCTCAAAATCCCCCGGATACCAGATCCACTTTGCCTGTTTCATGTTCCTTGCCTCCCGTTTTTCATCCAATTTCTTTTTCACATACTAACAGTTTTTGGATGGAAAGTAAATGGGTTTTCCCTTACCTTTACAAGAATGGAGAAATTTTTTATAATAGTGACAGAAACGAATTTGCCTGATTTCCTGCTTTTTTAATCGGCAGATCAGGAAAAAGGAGAAGTGACATGTCTATTCCCAACGATCCGGTGATTTTATTGAGTTTTGTAAATATGAAGCTGCGAGATTTTTACCCCAGTTTGGAGGAACTTTGCAAGTCCCTTCAAATTGAGGAGGCTTCTTTGGTGCAGAAGCTTTCGACGATTGGCTATCAATATGACAAAGAAGAAAACCGGTTTCTGTAAAAAGAGACCGGTTTTCTTCTTTTTAATCTAAAAATGGGAAATCTTCACTAACAAGATTTCCCATTGCAACCAGTAAGATCATTTTTTAGCAATTCATCCGCAGCGACATTAAAATATTGAGCGATTATCTTTAACTCAATATCTGTAACAAAACGTTCTCCGGATTCTATTTTCTGTATAGCATTTTTGTTTATATCTAGTCCTAAAAGTAATAACTGGTCTGATAGTTTGCGCTGAGAAATTCCTTTTTGTTTTCTCAAATAAAAAACATTTTTGCCACAGATGTTTCGAGTTCCATCATGGCTTATATTTTTAAACACCCTTTATCGCCCCTGAATAATAATCGTAATTTTGATTATTATAGGACATAAAAAATGCCAATATGACATCCACAAGATGTCAAAATAAAATAATTTTCAATTATTTACCATAATCAAAAATTTAGCAAAAAAGTAAATTCGTTTTATACTTAAGTTTATGGGGGCACCGGCCCCCACACCCCGGCCAATCTTTGTTCGCTCAAAGATTGGATAAAGAGCGCCGCTCAATCGCCGCGGCGGCTCTGGTGCGGGTCTATAAAGTGTTCTTCTAACCATGCTAAGACGGAAAAATTCAGTTTATCGCTTGTGCCGGCGATAATTTACTGTAAACTAACATTTTCCGTTCTACTCCGTTAGGAGCCAACTTTTAAGATTTGCAGCGAACCTAGAGGAATGTCCTTTTGCCTACTTTTAGGAATTCAACTTCGTTGACTAGCAAAAGTAGGGTGTGTGCAGGACGATTCCCCGCAAAACAATTTCATGTCCTTGAACTAAGGAAAATGAAAAAGAAACTCATTAAAATTTTAAATGAGTCCCTTTTTCTTATATTTATTTAAAAATAGCTTTTTATTTAGACTTCTGTAAATTTTTTTAGACACGTAGAGCATAAAGCTTTTCCATTTACTATTTTTAAATTTTCTGTCTTTTTACACATAAAGCAACTAGGAATTTCTTCCTGTAAAATAATCTTATTTCCATCAGTTGTTATTGATATGTTTGTCTGTTCATCTCATCCCAGCTCTTTCCTTTGTTCCAAGGGAAGAACAATCCGACCTAATTGATCCATAGTTCTTGTAAATTTAGAATTCATAAAAATCCTCCTTTTTTAATAATTATATCACAAGCAATAAATGAATTCAATATGATATCATTATGAATTCTTATAATTTATATTTTTTTTGATATGCTAATGATATCATATTGATAGGAGTGGTTGGGCTATGGGTAATTACTATTCTCCTTTTTCATTGCGAATATCTGAGGAATTATTGAAAAAAGTAAAATATATTGCCAACGAAAATAAGCGTTCTGCTAATAAGGAAATTGAATTTATTTTACAGGAATATGTGAAAAATTGGGAAAAACATCATCAAATTGATTTTGATAAAGACTAAAATAATTTTATGCTTATCTGAAAACTGAAATATAGAAGAATTTTAAGGGATAAAACACCCGATAAGACTGATTCACAGAACATAATTTGTACTGTGAATTCATTTTATAAGCACGCGAAAAAAGGATTTACAGAAATCTTCTGTAAATCCTTTTTTACAGCAAACACAATTCCGTGATAAATCTTACACCCGATAAAAAGAGACCGAGGTAATCTGAGGATGTTTCTCTCGGAAACAAATCATCAGCTTCTTTACCCGCATTGTCTCAAACCGACAGATGGCCTTATGCCCCACCGTTCTGCCGTGATAGAGCTCAACGGGAGGATGGGCGTATTCATACGCCATAATCTCAAAACCATCCAGCTCTTTCCCCGAAAGCAGCTCCTCTGTCAAAACGACGTGGTTGACCGACGTGATTTCCCCAAAATCGCAAACCATAGTGTTCCCTTCCCAGGAAACTTGGGCGGGAATGGGATTCTGAAACCGCCGGCGGATCTCCGCTCCAAATTCCAAAAGCCGCGCTTTGTCTTTATCCGGGAGCTTTCCTCTGCGGTCAGGGCCGATATTGATCAAAAGATTCGCCCCTCTGCCCACCGAGTAATAATAAAGTCCCATCAACTCATCCAGCGATTTTATCGTATCTTCGTCGCAGTCGCTGTAAAACCAGTTTTCCTGCCGCATCTTACAGTCGCATTCCGCCGGAAGATAGCTTTTGGAAGAAAGGGCGTCCCGCCGGTCCGTCTGGACGGAAAAGCTCAGATCTTCCACATAATTGAAGTTGGGAGAGGGTGCGACGCCGTCCTCGTTCCCCACCCAGCGGGTGTCTGGGTCCCACATATTAAAAATCAGCATATCCGGCTGCATCCGGCGCAGTTCTTTGACAATTCTGTCCTGATTGTATTCATGATCCTCCGAGCCGCAGCCGTCAAACCAGAGATAATCGATCTTCCCGTAATTGGTGAGCAGTTCGGAAATCTGGTTGATGAAATAATCGTCGTATTCCTCGTCAGTGCGTTCATTGAAGCCGAATTCCGCCGGGGAATAGTAAAGCCCCACCTTTATGTCATATTTCCGGCAGGCGTCGGTAAACTCCCGCACTACGTCTCCCTGGCCGTTCTTCCAGGGCGTGTTTTTCACCGAATATTCGGTATAGGCGGAAGGCCAGTTGGCAAACCCATCGTGATGCTTGCAGACCAAAATGGCGTATTTCGCCCCAGCCTCTTTGCTGGTTTTGATCCAGTCCTCACAGTCCAGGTCTGTGGGGCAAAAGCCGGAGAGAGGCATTTCTTTCCCATCCCAGTCCCGGTGGCCCTCATAAAAGGTGCGGATACCGAAATGGAAAAACACGCCGAATTCCCAGTCTAAAAATTCCTGCTGTCGTTTGGTTGGAATGGCAGTATGGTTCATGATCGATCACCTCTTATTTTAAGCAGAAAAATTCCAATACTTCCCCGTCTGGACCGTATACAAAGGCGATCCTCACTGGAAGCGGGCCTTCCTTTGCCATAATGGTAACGTCTTTCGGCTCGTCCTTCACAGTCGCCCCGGCCTCTACCGCACAGCGGAAGGCCTCATCGGTATCGGATACAGAAAAGGCAAAGTGAACCCACCGGGCATTCTGCTCGGCTTCTTTCGTGCCATTGGCGAAGATTTCCAGAATGCCGCCGTCTCCGATGTTGATCATCGCGGCTCTGCCGGTTCCCTCTCCCCAGCTTCTGACCAAGGTACAGCCCAGCCCTTCCAAGTAAAATTTCAAGCTCTTGTCAAAATCAGCGGAAGAAAGCGCAGCGTGATGAAAGCCGAAGTAGCGTAATTTTTTATTTTGATTTTCCATAACTCTTTTTCCTTTCCAGTATTCTAACAGGAACGCGGAGCTCTATTTTCCAGACGTCCCAAAACAGTCTGTTTTTTATGCTTCGCTGAGCTGGGCCGCCGTATCGGTGACAAACTGATCGGTGGTGATTCTCCATTCTTCCACCTTTTCCAGTCCAGTCTTACGGGCCTGGGAGGCAAATTTAGCCAGCATATCCAAAAGCTCCTCTTTGGTGCCGTAATTGAGGCAGAGCGCCGCATAGTAGACCGGCATCCGGGCGGTCTTGACCCGGAACAGCGCTTCCGCGTCATTTTGAACCGCTTCTTCCGCCTTGTCAAACAATTCCATATATTGATTGAAAAGCTCTCTGGTAAAATAAGTGTCGCAGCAGTCCATCGGCCCGCCGAAGATGTTAAGCTCCCCGCCGGAAGCCTCTAGCGCATCGTGCATCAGATCAATATACTGGCCGATATAAACGCCGGCCTGCTTATAGTAACCGTCCAAAAATTCCTTAATCACCGCTTTTTCATCGCAGTAAGGGTCCCACATCAATTTGGACATGAGGTATCCCCGTAAAGCGCTGAATTCTCCCCCGATCTCCCGGTTAGACTGGCTAAAGAGAGAGCGCACGTTGTTCTCCACAAAAAAGCGGATATTCGGTCCAATGACTCTCAGATTGGGGAAAGGGCTGACAAGGTTCCGAAACTGGATGCAGTAATCCCACAAAAAGACGTTTCCGCAGATTTCTTTCCAATCCAGAAGTTCCTGCTTGGAATCGGCGGAACGGGGGTCTACCTCAATAGGCATGCCGCGGTTGGCTTCAATATTGCAGAGCATGATATGTACGTTGTCCGCCGCGCGGGTCACCTTCGGCGCTTTTCTGGTGTGCCAGTAAGCGAGGGTGGAAATGATCTTATCCGGGAACTGTTCTGCCACTTTGTTCACAAACCGAAGCACCGAACCCATGGGAGAACCGTCCTCCTCATTCATTGCCATACACTTTTCGCAGTGACAGTAAGCGTCGTTGTCATTCTGGCTGACAGACCAATATTTCGCTTCCGGGTGCTCTTTCATATGCTTTCTCAGATTCTTTACCAGAATGTCAAAGACTTCCGGATTTGACAGGCAAAGCTGAGCGTTTTTGCCGACCCGCTCCCCCTGATACAGGGAGAAATATTCCGGATGCGTGTCAAAGTATTCATCCGGGCTTACCAAAGTCTCAAAGGAATGGCACCAAAATCCCCAGCCCTCGTGTTTTCCTGCGGGAGCCATTTTGTGTTTTTCCGCAAACGCCTTATCCTGATAATCCCTGTAATAGTTTTCCCGGTACTCTAAAATGGGCGTAAAGGTGTAATCCTCAAAATAGACAGTGAGGTTGGCGTCCTTTGGCACGTACTCTTCTTCTGAGGTATAATAGCGGCATCCTACCACCCTTTCCAGGAAATCATACACCGCATAGACAGCGGCTTGCTCATTCCCCGCCTCGATAAAGAGGTCTTTGTCATAGATGCGGTAACCAAAACCGGAGGCGCCGTAATCCTTTTCCGCAAAGATAATTTGTGAGTTGACGGTAACCACGCTCAGCGTTTCAAATTCCGCTCCTGTGATCTGAGTGAGATAGTTTCTCAAAATTTGGGAAGGCCGTTTCCACTGGTTTTCTACGATCTTAACCAGCGGATTTCTGTCCTTCACAAGCTGCAAGGGTTTTACATGATTCATATGAAAACCTCCTCTATTTTTTCTTTCTACCGTTAGTCTATCACATTGCACACAAATGTCAATCACAGAATGGCAGGCTGTTCAAAATCATTGCAGCCATAAAACAAAAAGAGGGATATGACATCCCTCTTTTTCAAATATTTATTGTTATCGATCCCATTTATCCGCTAACGCCAGCAGCTGCTCGGTAAATTTCCGCAAATCCTTATTGCTCCCGCCCTGATTGTGGCGAATCACCGCCAGAATGCGGTTGCCAGCCTGTTCCAGACGATCATAAACCGCTGTGGATCTCTTCCGTTTATCATTGAGAGAAACCTCTTGCGGAACGCCGGCAAATAGAATCTTGTTTGCGATCAAATCATATTCTCCCTGGAATTCCGGTGCCCAGGCAGGAAGACCCTTTTCGCGCAAGTCCCTTGTAAAGTTCTCGCAGATCTCCTGCTCCCCATGTACTACAAAGACGCGCCGCAGGTCGCATTGATAGGCGCCGATCCAGTCTAACAGACCTTCCCGATCGGCATGTCCGCTCATTCCCCGGAAGTTATGGATCTGCGCCTTTACTGCCACTGGTTCACCGAATAATTTCACGCTTTCCACACCGTCAATGAGTTTTCTGCCCAAGCTTCCGTAAGCCTGGAATCCTACAAACACAATGGAACATTCTTCCCGCCAGAGGTTATGCTTGAGGTGATGCCGGATTCTTCCGGCTTCGCACATCCCGCTGGAAGAAATGATGACCTTGGGCGTCGGGTCTGCGTTCAGCGCAATGGATTCCTCCGCTGTACGGCACAAATGGAGATTGGGAAAACTGATCGGCCGATAACCGCTGTTTAAGACCGCGATGGTCTCTTCATCCGCATATCCGCTTAAATCTCCGTCGTAAATTTGCGTGGCTTCCAGCGCCAGAGGGCTATCTACATAAACTGGGAAATTCGGCACCCGCTTGATCAGATTCCGCTCTTTCATCTCCCGGATAAAATACAGCAGTTCTTGGGTTCTGCCCACAGCAAAGGCTGGTATGATCACATTTCCGCCCCTCAAAAGAGTTTCCTCAAACAGATGGGAAAGCTCCCAAACCAGATCTTCCGTCTCTTCATGGAGTCTGTCTCCATAGGTCGATTCCATCACCACATAATCAGCAGAAGTAAAGTATTCCGGATTTCTGATAATCGGCTGATGGTAATTTCCAATGTCTCCTGAAAATACAATTGTTCGGGTTTTCCCCTCCTCCGTCAGAGTAAAGCGGATAGAGGCCGAGCCCAATAAGTGTCCCGCATCAATCCACTCAGCTTCGACACCCTCGCACAACTTGGTATGCTGATGATATTCACAGGGTGCAAAATACTCAAAGGTTTTCTCCGCGTCCTTAATGGTGTATAGAGCGTCTTCCAAATCATCTCCGGAACGACGGCGTTTTCTCTGCTTCCATTTTGCCTCCATCTCCTGGATATGGGCGCTGTCCTCCAGCATAATCCGCAGCAGATCACAGGTCAGCCGGGTAGCGTAGATTGGTCCTCTGTAACCATTCTTGACCAGCATGGGAAGTCGGCCGGAATGGTCAATATGAGCATGGGTGACAAAAACCGCATCGATTTCTCCCGGATTAAAAGGAAACTGTTCATTCTCTCCTTCCTGGTCATCCTGTCCCTGCTGCAAACCGCAGTCAATGAGAATTTTTTTACCGTTGGCTTCCAGATAATGACAGCTTCCGGTCACTTCTTTATCCGCACCAAAAAATTTTAATATCATAACCATTCCTCCTTTTATCCTGAAAAATTCAGTCTTTTTATTTTCCTGCTATGATTATAAATTTGATTTTTCATAAACAGAAATTTATTGTTTGCCGGGCGTTTCACCCCGGCACCCCGACTTCCTTTTGATCCACGTCAAAAGGAAGCAAAAACGTGCCCCTCGCCGGGGAGGCTATACGTATCTTAAAAGTTGGATCCTAACGGAGTACAACGAAAATATTAGTTTCTGCCAAAGCAAAGTACAGTTTACAAGGGACTACACAGGGTAACGGTCTGACGGGAGGATTACCGCCCGTCAGATTTTCCATGTAATGTTCAAGCTGTCGCTTGTGGCGGCAACGGTGGTAATCATCAAATC
>CALWNT010000069.1 GCA_944382885.1 uncultured Clostridia bacterium
GCATATTGATTTCTTGAATAAACAGGGAAGTTGCCGGAGAGAACAACCGATTTTTCTTCCAAACCAAAATACTTCGCGTAGTGCGTTCTGGATAGATGGGGATAAACCGCAGATGCCGACTGCTGCGAATTGCCAATGCGCCATCCATACAAAATGCGCAGCCCATCCCCTCCTCCACTAATAAGGCGGCATTGGAAAGCAGTGTATAGTTAAGCGGAATTTTCAGATCCTTTTCATCCCGCTTGAGCCAATTCAAAATTTCTCCCCTAATTTTTTCGCGCAACGGAATCATCAGAGGATATTCTACAATCTCATCTGGAGTAACAGAGCTTCTGTCTGCCAAAGGATGGTCATCCCGCATTAGAATTCCCCAAGTATCTTTTTGAGAAAGACGCACAAAATCATATTTTTCCGTATCGATAGGCTCCAACAACAGCCCTACATCTACCAATCCTTTATCCAGCCGGTCTTTAATATTGTCTACCGTTTCATTGTATAGGTTAAATTGGACAAGAGGATGTTTGTCAGAAAAATTTTTGATAAGCTTGGCAAACAACTGGCTCCCCACTGCTTCAGATGCCCCTACAGCAATCACACCGTTCACTTCGGTATTCCTTTCTACAAATGTTTGTTCCAAACGGTCAGCCAGTTCCACAATTTCTTCCGCCCGCTGTCGAAAAAAAATTCCATCATCGGTCAGCGTTAGACCATTTTTCCCACGAAGCATCAGGGTAGTTCCAAGCTCCTTTTCCAAATCCATCATCTGCCGGCTTAAAGTAGGCTGCGTTACATGCAGAATATCTGCAGCGTGCGTCATATTGCCTTCTTGTGCCGCCGCTAAAAAGTAACGGAGAGTCCGTAATTCCATAATCATTGCCTCTCTTTATAAATATAATCCTAATTATATTTATAATCTATCACATCCATTCAAAAAAGGCAATAATATCAGCGATTCATTCAATATCAGTATAAATATTATGATCTGTGTTACTTAGAATACTCCTGCAAAAGTGGATCTAAAGTCTCCTGCGACCCAATAGAAAGTTCTCTCTTTTTCGGCCAAGTAATCGGAACTATTGAATATGATTATACAAGGGGTTGCCGCAAAAGAAAAATTTTATGTCATAAAACGCAGGCGTTTTCAGAAAGGTTTGTTTCCATTACCGATATGCTTTTTCAAAAACCGCTGCGCACTCTTCATCAGACATGGGGCAGGGATTGGCCAAAAACAGACCGCCCATGGTTTCCCGGGCATTGACAGCCAGCGTCATACATTCATCGGCGGTGATGCCGTAAGCGCTCATCTTCAGATCATCCACCCCGCAGTCCTTTTGCAGCTGCAGGAGCGCCGTGATGAAATCCTCCGGCTTATTGGCGCCCGAGATTCCCATCACGCGGGCCATCTTGACGAACTGCTCATCACAGGCATGACGCTCAATGAAGTACCGGGCAAACTCCACGGAAATCATAATCAGTCCGGCGCCGTGGGGAAGATTGTGGTGATAGGCGCTCATGGCATGTTCCATGGAGTGCTGCGCAGTGGTGGAAGTCAGCTGCATGGTGATGCCGGCCATAGTGCTGCCATAAGCGATGTGCTCACGCGCTTCCAGGTCATTGCCATCCTTTACGGCACGGGGCAGGTATTTGGCAATGTTCTCAATGGCAGACAGTGCGATGGTTTCGCTCAGGATATTGACGCCGTTGGACATCATCACTTCCGTGTTGTGGAACAAGGCGTCAAAGCCCTGATAGGCCGTGTATTTGGCGGGGACAGTTTTCATCAGCTCCGGATCGACAACGGCGAGGACGGGAGTCAGCTCCGGGTAGCCAAAGCCGATTTTTTCTTTGGTTTCCAGATTGGAAATCACGCCCCAGCAATTGACCTCAGAGCCTGTACCGGCAGTAAGGGTAATGGAGACAATGGGCAGTCCGGGATTTACAAGGGGTTGTCCCTTTCCGGTTCCACCGTTTACATAGTCCCACAGGTCGCCGGGATTGGTGGCCATAGCCGCCACAGCCACGGCGGAATCCAGCACAGCGCCGCCGCCCAGCGCAACGATGAAATCGCAGCCGTTTTCTCTGGCAAAGGCCGCCCCTTCCATCACCATTTCCTTGACGGGGTTTTCCATTACCTTGGCAAACTCCGCCACTGCCACGCCCGCCTTGTGGAGCTGTTCCAGGGTGCGGTCATAGGCGCCGCTCACCTTTGCGGATTTTCCGCCGGACATCAAAAGAAGGGCCTTTTTCCCTGGCATGGGCTGACTGCCAAGTTCGTTCAGCTTACCGCTGCCAAACAGAATCCGGGTGGGGTTATTGAAATCAAAGTTCATGTTCATAGTCGTTTCCTCCTAAATCATTTCCTTTTGAATTTTATAAATCAAATAATCCAGACAGTCGATCTTCTTTTGGCCTGACCGCACCGAGCTAAGGAGCACCTTTCGATACTGTTGCAGAATCGGCAGCATACCGCCTAAGTTCCCATCCTTTGCAAAAGCCATGCAGTCTTTTGCCGTTTGTTCATCACAGCCGGCGTCTTTCAGATTTTGGTAGACGATACCAAGCGTATCAGATGCTTCTGCCATTTACCTGCACCTCCTACACTTTTATTATAGGTGGATCGCACTGATATGTCTAATATTTATATGCTATATCATGATATTCTTGACGAGAATATCGCAACAACGTATACTGAGTGTAAGAACCATGTAAGGAGAACAAATCGATGGAAATCCGTGTACTGCGTTATTTCTTAGAAATTGCAAGGGCTGGTAATATGTCCCGGGCGGCAGAAACGCTCCATGTCTCCCAGCCCACTTTATCCAAACAAATGAAGGATTTGGAGGAAGAGCTTGGAAAAAAGCTTTTCCGCCGCGGCAGCACCAGTCTCAGCCTGACAGACGAGGGGATGCTTCTGCGCAAACGGGCGGAAGATATCCTGGATATGGTGGATAAGACAGCGGATGAATTTAAGGCGCTGGATGATATTGCCGGCGGTGAGGTGCAGATTGGATGCGCGGAATCTTACCAGTTAAAATATCTCGCACGGACGATTCAGGAGTTTAAGAAAAAATATCCGCTGTTTCGTTACCACCTTACCAGTGGAAATACCGAGCAGGTCGCAGAACGGTTGGACCGGGGACTGATCGATTTCGCCGTCATTGCCGAGCCGCCGAATCTCTCCAAATACAATTATTTAGAGGTTCCCGGAGTAGATCGCTGGGGCCTTGTAATGAAAAAGGACGATCCGCTTGCCTCAAAAGAATCTATCCGCGTTGGCGATCTGGCTGGGCTCCCCTTAATCTGTTCTGCACAGGGAATGAAATTCGATATTTCCCGGTGGTGCGGTGAAAAAGCAGATACACTGAACCTTTCCGGTACGGTCAACCTTGCCTATAACGGTTCCGTCTTTGTAAAGGAAGGGCTGGGATATCTGCTCACGTTTGACCATTTAGTCGATACAAGTCCCACAAGCGACCTTTGTTTCCGTCCTCTGGAACCTCCTCTGGAAACGAAAATCTATGTGATTTGGAAAAAATATCAAGTATTCTCACCAATTGCCGAACTGTTATTGGACGAATTAAAAATGCAATTGGCGCGTTAAAAAGCAAAAACGGTGGAAAGCCGCATCTTTGGGAATGTTACATGAATTCAGATTTTCCTTGTTCACTGTCAGTCATTATACTCAATCAACAAGGGCTGTGTAATTCAGATCTGCCCGCAAATTCTTGGGATAAGACAATAAACAGTTGGGTTCTTCCGTCAATGCTTCATGTTTTAGAACAGCATGGCACCTGTGCCAACCAAAATCAAAAGCAGACCAAACACCGCTTTTTTACTTAGCTTCTCTTTCAAAATGATATAAGAAAATGCAATTGTTACAACAATACTTAATTTATCAATCGGCACGACTATACTAGCCGGACCATCTTGTAAGGCACGGTAATAACATAACCAGGAAAGTCCGGTAGTAATTCCGGAAAGGAACAGAAATCCCCAGCTTTTTTTGCTGATTCCCTTAATTTCATGTTCCTTTCCCGACACAAAGACCATCAACCAAGCCATTGCTAACACTACAATGGTCCGTATTGCCGTTCCCAAATTCGACTCTACATTTTCTACACCGATTTTCCCGAATATGGAAGTCAGGCTTGCAAATACAGCAGACAGCACTGCAAAAAGCAGCCAGCTTCTGCTCTGCGTCTGATTTTCATTGGTTTTCTTTTTGGTAATCATCAGTAATGTTCCAATTCCAATTCCCAAAATACCGATCATTTTAGGAATAGAGATTGGTTCTCCCAAAAACAGGAAAGCCAATATAATGGTCAAAACGGTACTGGACTTGTCGATAGGCGCAACCTTATTGACATCCCCCAATTGCAAAGCACGAAAATAGCAAAGCCAAGAAGCGCCAGTGGACAATCCGGACAAAACCAGGAAACACAACGTCTTCCCTGAAATTTGTCCGATTTGTCCCTGTGAACCAACCAAAAAAACCATCAGCCAGGAAAATGCCAAAACCACGACGGTGCGCAGCGCTGTCGCCAGCGTAGAATTCACCTTTTCGATTCCGATTTTTGCCAGCACAGCGGTAATCCCCGCAAAAAAAGCGGATCCCAAAGCAAATAACAGCCAAAACATAAATGATCCTCCTTATGGCTTAAATCGATATCCCGCACCCCAAACCGTTTGAATATATCGGGGTTCCGAAGGATTGTTTTCGATTTTTTCCGCTAGCTGAGAGAGATGATTCTATTTCGCCCTTTCGATTGGCATTAGATTCAGACAGCCAGTCAGACGCAAGCTCTACAGCTTCATAACGCATCTCGGTCAATTCTCCCCGAAATCCCAATTCATACTCTGCATGCGGAAACATCGAAATCCAAAAGATAAACAAGCAACTTATCAAAACTATTATAGCAAACATTGCCGGAATAACCAACATAAGAATATTGGAGATAAACAATCTTTTTTTAATAGTCATAACTACCCCTCCGTTTTGTATGATACACCCGAAATATAAAATAAAATTAAACTGACCAAAAATTTCGCAGAGCATAAAAATATAAGGTATCCTCCTTTTGAACAGATATCTGCTTTGGAACAACTATACAACGATATGGACTTCCGGGAAAGCCAGCATCGATCAGAACGTATGGAAAGCAAACTAACTTCACGGCCGGCAAACAGGTTGTAAGAGAAAGCGGGTAAGAGGTCAATTCCCTCTCACCCGCTTTCTCTATGTTTTGCGAAACAATGTTATGCTCCTGGATATTTTGCTCCAAATAAGGATAATATTAACAAAATGTTTCAACAATATAGTATCACCCCCCTTACATGATGAAGGATGAATGACAGCTATGTTGATAACAGCTTATTTAGTTTATTTGCTTAGATCAATGATAATAAGGTTTGTAACCAATTAAGTTGGTATTTCATCTCATG
>CALWNT010000070.1 GCA_944382885.1 uncultured Clostridia bacterium
CCTCGGCTTCTTTCTTGTTTCTACATTTATAGAAGTGTAAAAACAGCGTAACAGTGCAGACTGCGGAAAGCAGAAAAAAAATAAATTGAAAAAGGAGATCCCATATGGGCAGATATAGAAAAACAGGAAAAATATTGAAAATGGCTTTATCCGGGATTCTTGCGGGAATACTGGCTTTTTGTGTTTCCTTTCCGGTATCGGCGGAGGGAACCTCTGCTGAGGCGGAACTGACAGTGAGCCATATTCGTGCGGAAGGCGGAAATACGGTGGATATCACCCTTTCTGTTTCCGAAGTCAGCGATTTGGGCGCAATGGAATATCAACTGGTATACGACGCTGGAAAGCTTACCTGCAACAGTGTAAAAGTAGGTCCCTTTGACGGAGTTACCTCCCTGAATCAGGAAAATGGGCGCATTTCTTTTGCGGCGGCTTCTTCTAACAAGCTTTCTTACCAGCAGGACGCTGTGCTGATGACAGTAAATTTCACAGTCTCCCCGACAGTTGCGGAAGGAGAAAAGGTAGAGATTTATCTGGAAAATACAAAGTTATACCATTCCGGGGGAGAGAAGATGTCCCTGAGTCTGGAAAACGGATATATTGAGATTTCTAAAAATGGCAATACGCCTCAGACAGATGGAGGATATCTCACTGGTATCGTTCCTGGAAGCACAGTATCTCAGGTGAATACGAAACTGGGTCAGAATGCGCTTTGGACGGATGCCCAGGGAAAAACTCTTTCCAATCATGATACAGTCAAAACAGGAGACTTGGTATCTTTTGGCGGAAAGAGTTATCAGGCAGTTATCTATGGAGACAGCAACGGAGACGGCGTGGTTTCCTCCCTTGATGTAGTAAAAGTGAGAAATCATATTTTAGGACGTTCCGCACTTTCAGGAGCGTATGGAAAGGCTGCCGACTGTAACAAGGACGGTAAGATCAATTCTTCGGATGTTGTAAAAATCCGCAACCATATTTTGGGACGCGCTGAAATCGTTCAGTAAGAGGGAGACAAAAGATTTTCTTTTGCCTGCTTGTCCACAATTCATTCGTTTTTGATTCAGCGCCGTATCTACGGCGCTGTTTGATAAAAATTAAGACAGCAGAGAAAGAGTAGGAGGAGTTCGGATAATGTTAAGCCCGGAAAAAAAAGAATTTATTGAATTTATGATGAGCGCCGATGTATTGCGCTTCGGTGAGTTTAAAACCAAAAGCGGAAGGATGACACCTTATTTTGTGAATACCGGAAATTATAAAACCGGCGCACAAATAGCGACTTTAGGTAAGTTTTACGCGAAATTGGTCAAGGACACCTGCGGAGAAGATTTTACGGCGATGTTCGGTCCGGCCTACAAGGGGATTCCTCTGGCGACTGCGACTGCTGCCGCTTTATATAATGAATACGGGATCGATAAACCTTATTTCTTTAACAGAAAAGAAGTGAAGGACCACGGCGAAGGCGGAAGCATTGTAGGCTATAAGCCTTCAGACGGAGATCAGATCATCATTATTGAGGATGTTATTACTGCTGGAACAGCTGTGCGTGAAACGATGCCGATCTTGACTGGCTGCGCGGATGTGTCGGTAAAGGATATGTTTATTTCCGTTAATCGCTGCGAAGTGGGGCAGACTCCGGGTAAAACTGCCATTATGGAAGTCTGTGAGGAATTCGGTATCAACGTTCATGCCATTGTTACGGTAAAGGATATTTATGAATACCTCAAGGAACAGGGAACTTATGGAGACATGCTGAAAAAGATGGAAGCCTATATGGATCAGTATTGTGTATTCTAATGCTTCCTTCCCCAAATTATGATTTTACAAAAAGCTTCTCATTCAACTGGTTTGAATGGGAAGCTTTTTTGTGAAGCTGGTATGATGAATTTTTGAGATAAAAAGTGGAAAAAGAAAATGTTCAATCCGATAAAAACCGCCTTGACAGTGTATTTTGAATTGTTTAGAATAAGACAGAGACTTGTGTGAGGATTTTTGTCAAATGCTCGCTTTTGCATGACGGAAATCGTCTCTGTTGGATCTGAAACTGAAAAAATAATATTCCGTGATAGATTTGGAGGATGAAAACAATGAAACAAATTAAGCTGGCTGCGTTTACTCAGGAGGGCGGAAAGCTCTGCCGAACATTGATGGGTGAATTTTCTCAAAAAGGATACGTCTGTGAGGGATATCTGCCCCAACAATATTTAACGGAGAACGATACGTTAAAGGGATTTGGACTTTCTTTAGAACAGTGGACCAAAAAACAAATGGAAACATGCGACGCTTTGATTTTCGTTAGCTCCTGTGATTTTGCGGTGCGGACGATTGCTCCTTTCCTCAAGGATAAGATATCTGATCCGGCTGTTTTGGCTGTGGATGAACAAAATCGTTTTGCGGTCTGCCTGACAGGAGGGGCGATGAATTTCGGTGCGGAATTGGCCAAAGATCTGAATTGTGCCAAGACCGTGTATTCCGAAAAAGGCGATTTCACCACTCTTTTTCAGCCAAAGGACTGGGCACTGTCCCATCAGTGCACGGTATTGGATGTTGATGCGGCAGAGACCATCTCTGAGGCGATCTTGGACGGGAAATCTGTTTCCTTTTACGCTCAGCTTCCTGTTGCTTCTCAGCTGCCAAAGGGACTTGTGAAAAGCGACAGCGGGGAAATGGGAATCGTCATTTCTTATCAGAATGAGCTTCCTGAGACAGTGTCTTATGAGACAGAGCTTCGTCTCTATCCCAAATGCCTGGTTCTGGGTGTATGCTGCCGAAAAGGCGTAGATACCCTCGTATTAGAACGTCAGATTCTGGCGGTGCTTCATCGGGAAAACATTGCTCTAAATAGTGTCGCTGGGGTTTTCAGCATCGATTCCAGAAAAGACGAGCCTGCTTTGCGGACCTTTGTGGAGAAATACAATCTTCCTTTGACCACCTATTCCTCTCAGGAACTGCTGGATGTTCCAGGAGCATTTGAAGCCAGCATCTTCGCTGAATCTGTAGACGGCGTAGAAAATGTTTGTGAACGTGCCGCGGTATTAGGCTGCGGCGAGGGTGAGCTGATTGTGAAAAAGCAGGCCGGGAACGGCGTGACAGTGGCAGTGGCCAAGCAGGATTGGAAACTGGATTTCAAAGAAGAGCTTTCCTGATGGCGGATGCCGGAAAACTGGGAGGATGTAGTCTGTAATGGAAAAACAGGATGAAAAGGGTTTGATTCATATTTACTGCGGAGACGGGAAAGGAAAAACCACCACGGCGGTAGGGCTGTCGGTACGTGCGGCCGGGAGCGGACGAAAGGTGCTGTTTTTGCAGTTTTTAAAGGGACAGGAGAGCAACGAACTGGCGATGCTGGAGCGGATCGGAATTACCGTGATGAGAAGCCTGCCGGGAATGGGATTTACCTGGACGATGAACGACCAACAAAAACAGGCTTGTGCGGAACATCACAATCGCTGTTTAAAAGAGGCGTACGCTTTGGCACAGGAAGGAGCTTGCCAAATGCTGGTGCTGGACGAAATCATGTCAGCTTATGAGACCGGCCTGATTGACCGGGAGTTGGTGAAAAAGGCCATTCTGGAAAAGCCGTATGGGCTGGAGCTGGTCATGACCGGCCGGAATCCTGAGCCTTTTATGATTGACGCCGCCGACTATGTATCGGTTATCCAGAAACAGAAGCATCCATATGAGAAGGGGATTGCGGCCCGATTCGGTATCGAGTGGTAAGAATCTGTTTTTGATGCATGCCCTTGACGACTTTTCTTTTTTATAATGGATTGTAACAATTTCAAGAATTTTTACGAAAAAAATTGCAAATTGAAAGAGATTGTTGTAAAATAAAAATAAATACTTTCATCATATATGATGGATGAAAGAAATAAAGTCAGAAAGGGGAGTCCGCGATGGGATTTATGTCAAAAGCGGCCGAAGAAATGGATCAGGCTGAACTTCAGGAAACAGAAGGATACAACATGGTTTTGGTACAGCCGGAACATTTTGAGGATGCCTATCAGACCGGCAGGTATCTCAAAGAGGGAAAGGCTGTCCTGCTCAATTTAGAGAAAGCTGACAAGGAAGTGGCAAAAAGGATTATTGACTTTTTGACAGGATTTGTTTTCTGCTGTGAGGGGAAACTGGAAAAGATGTCCCGTACCTTGATGATGGTCGCGCCTTCCGATGTAATGATTTCCGGCAATCTTTATGGGGAATTTGATACGGAAAGCGATATTTCCCCTTTGGATCATATAGAGGGAGAATAACACAAGACTTGTGTGATTGGACAGGAATATATGGACGACAGAACTCAGATGTTGTGATGAGGTAGGTTGTAGGCAAAATGATAAGAGTTAAGGGTGTGACGACAGTCAGACCCTTAATTTTTATAGAAAAGCACTGGAAACTGTAGAGTAAGATCAGAACGATCAACTGGAATTCAGGAGGTAAACGCATGGCACAAATCAAAGGTTTGGAATGGACATTTGATACCACTACTTCAACCTACGACAAAATGAGACCGGGATATGTAAAAGATCTATACCAAAGGATTTTTGATTATATTCCAGTCAATGAAAGCAGCAATGTGATTGAAATTGGCATTGGCAGCGGCCAGGCAACGTTGCCGGTGTTACAGACTGGCTGTCAATTTACCGCGGTAGAGTACGGAGAACATTTTTCTGAGTTGTGCAGGGAGAAGTTTAAAGAGTATCCTGGTTTTTCAGTTCTTACGGGAAAATTTGAAGACGTTGCTTTAGAAAAGGAATCCTATGATTTGATCTTTTCCGCTACCGCTTTTCACTGGGTGCCGGAAGAAATCGGCTATCCAAAAGTATACTCTCTGCTGAAAAAAGGCGGCGCCTTTGCACAATTTGCCAATCATCCCTATCGTGACAGAGGAAATCCGGCTCTCGCAAAGGAAATTGATGAAATATATAACGAGTACTATAATCAGTATTATCATAAACCCCAAAAGGCGGTACAAGAGTACAGCGAAGAGCAGGCGAAGCAAAAGGCGAGGGTGGCGGAAAAATATGGATTTGAGGACATTTGTTACAGTTTGTTTTACAGAACCAGAAGCTTTTCCGCCAAAGAATATACGATGCTGATGGGCACCTATTCAGACCATATCGCAATTGAGGAAAGAGTCAGGACAAAGTTTTTTTCTAAAATTGAAGAAGCGATCAACGCACATGGCGGTACCATTACGATTTATGATACGATAGATTTAGAGCTTGCCAGGAAAGGATAAAGATACTTTTTGAGGCGGTGTCGTTAAAAAAGCGCCGGAGTAGAACCGGCGCTTTCCTAAATGAGGGCGGTTTCGGCAATGTTTGTAACAAAAGCCTGCATTTCCTTTTTGGAACGAATTTGATGAGTCCGCTCTATGATTTCGTTCTGCTTCTGACTGGACAGAGAACAGAAATTTTCATAGGCTTTCTGATTCCTCATCAGTGCCATCCCAAATCCCATGGGGAGTTCTCGCATGATCTCTTTCGTATCCATTTGCATCCCTTCTTTCCAGAAGGAGTATGGGAAAATCAAGAAGATTTATACAAATTTTCTTTTGAAAATGCCAAAGATGTCGTTTGGATGCTAAAATTATCTAAAACGCTTGCAAAGAAACGGGAATCATGCTATACTATATAACGCATTACGCACGTCTTGTTTAACTCAGCCTGGTGCCGGGACAAACCGGCTGCTGGAGGCAGACAAGGCGGAGGAAATAAAACCAAATTAGGAGGTCGCTACTTATGGCAGTAGTATCTATGAAACAGCTTCTTGAAGCTGGCGTACATTTCGGTCACCAGACAAGAAGATGGAACCCGAAGATGGCAGAATACATTTTTACAGAACGTAATGGTATCTACATCATCGACTTGCAGAAAACCGTAAAAAAATTGGAAGAAGCTTACAACTTTGTCCGCGACGTTGTTGCAAACGGCGAAGACATCCTGTTTGTAGGAACCAAAAAACAGGCTGGCGATTCTATTAAAGAAGAAGCGCTCAGATGCGGTATGCATTATGTAAACGCTCGTTGGCTGGGCGGTATGATGACCAACTTCAAAACCATCAAACGCAGAATCAAGAGATTAGAACAGCTCCGCACCATGCAGGAAGACGGAACTTTCGATCTTCTGCCGAAGAAAGAAGTTATCAAATTAAACCTTGAAATCGAAAAATTGGAAAAATTCATGGGCGGTATCAAACATATGGACAAACTCCCAGGAGCTTTGTTTGTAGTTGACCCGAGAAAAGAAAAAATCGCAGTTTCTGAAGCGAAAAATCTGGGAATTCCGGTTGTTGCGATCGTTGACACCAACTGTGATCCGGATGATGTTGATTATGTGATTCCTGGTAACGACGACGCGATCAGAGCAGTAAAACTGCTGGCTGGCGCTATGGCTAACGCTGTTTTGGAAGCAAAACAGGGCGAACAGGCTGAAGAAGTTGCTGCTGAAGAGGAAGTTTCTGAAGAAGCAGTAGAAGAAACTGCTGAATAATCCAATAAAGCGAAAATGCCCGGCTTTTGAAATATTTTGACAAGAGAATATTTCGTGTTCGGGCATTTTTTATCAGTTATGTTAGGAAAACGATTTAGGAGGAAAAAATTATGGCATTTACTGCGAAAGATGTAAAAGATTTGCGCGAAAGAACCGGCTGCGGTATGATGGATTGTAAAAAAGCCCTCACCGAAACCGACGGCGATATGGATAAAGCAATTGAAATTCTGAGAGAAAAAGGTCTGGCTGCCGCTGCGAAAAAAGCTGGCAGAATTGCCGCAGAAGGCCTTGTTGTTTCTGTTGTAGATAAAGCGAAAAAAGTCGGCGTTGTGCTGGAAGTAAACGCGGAAACCGACTTTGTTGCGAAAAACGATCAGTTCGTTACTTTTGTAAACAGCGTTGCTCAGACTATTATTGACAACAATCCTGCTGATGTTGCTGAACTGGAAAACCTGACAATGTCTGGTTCTGACAGAACTGTTGGCGAAGAGCTCAGAGATAAGATTCTGACCATCGGTGAAAACATGAAAATCCGTCGTTTCGAACGCATGGAAGGCGACTTGGTTGCTTATGTTCACGGCGGCGGCAGAATCGGCGTTATGGTAAAATTCGACACCGACGTTGCGGATAAAGAAGGTTTTGAGACCTATGCGAAAGACGTTGCAATGCAGATCGCAGCAGCAGTTCCCCAGTACCTGAACAAAACTGACGTTCCGGCTGAAGTAGTGGAGAAAGAAAAAGAAATCTTAACCGCTCAGGCAATCAACGAAGGCAAACCGGCTAACATTGCTGAAAAGATGGTAATGGGTAGAATCAATAAGTTCTATAAAGAAGTTTGCTTGTCTGAACAGGCATTCATCAAAGACGGCGACATCACCGTTGCGAAATACACCGAAAACACCGCGAAAGAATTGGGCGGCAAAATCGCTATGGTTAGCTTCGTTCGCTTTGAAAAGGGTGAAGGCCTTGAAAAACGGGAAGACAACTTTGCTGACGAAGTTGCAAGCATGATGAAATAATCTTTCCCAAAGGAAGATATTTATTTTTGAAAGAAACAGGGAAATGCCTTAAACGCATTTCCCTGTTTTGCGTTATGCTAGATAATTCTACCTGATTGGGCATGTATAAAGTAGTTTGGTCCCAGATCAATAGAAAAACCTCCCATTTTTAGCCGAGTTCATTCAGATGTTTTCGCAAAAGATTGAGGTGCACTTCTTCATCCAGCGCCAGACGCTTGAAGATGGCGCAGAGATAGGGATCTTTCAGTTCCTGAGACATACGCAGATAGCTGTTTATCGTATCCTGTTCTGCTTTGATATCCATCAATAACATCTGTTTGGGATCTTTTTGATAGGAAAGAAGGAATCCATTCCATGGAGTGGCCCGGTTATTGCGCAGATAGGCGCATTTGGGGTCGCCTCCCAATAATATAACCAGCCGCCCGAAGATATCAAAGTGAAGCATTTCCACTTTTGTGATCCCCATTAGGTCTCGGGAAAGCTCGGGAAGTTTGGCATCCACAATCCAATGTTGGTAAGAATATTGGGTCAAGGCGGTAAACTCTCCGTGTGGGGCGGCAAAGTATGGAAGGATGTATTGCAGGTTTCTGGGATTTCGTTCCGCTACTTGGACAGGCGGATAAGGAGCGTCGCAGGCATAGGCGGTTTTCTCTGAAAACTGCATGGCGTGATATTCGTTGAGGTACGCCGTTCCTCCTTTCGAATTATGAGAAGATCTTTGATTTTTTCGGGGATCGTAATTCATCGGTTTCCTCCATTCTGCCGAGATTCGGCAAGCAGTTTTTTCAGTAACTTTTTGGAAAAAGTTTGGTTCGCTTATATGTATGCTCCAAGAGGAAAAAATTTCCTAATTTGGGAAAATTTATAGAATGAGAAAATCTGCCACTCTCTTTTTGGCGTATACTTGAAATACAAGAATTCTAATGATAGAATACAAAACAAAAGGAATTTCCATCGGCAAAAGGAGAGAGACAGATGATTCAAAAAGCGGAGCAGAATGCTTTGCCGATTTTGGCGCGGCTGGCTTCCGAACTTTGGGAAGGACATACGATAAAAGAGTTGGAGGAGGAATTTGCGCTTTTGCTGCGGCAGAAGGAAGCGGCTTTTTTCCTGAACTATGAAATGGGAAATCCCATTGGGTTTGCTCAGTGCCAGCTCAGGCATGATTATGTGGAAGGAACCGACAGCAGTCCAGTAGGATATTTAGAGGGAATCTATATCAAAGAAGAATATCGTCGCCGTGGCTATGCCAAGGAGCTTTTACAGGCTTGTGAAAACTGGGCGGCAAAAATGGGCTGTAAAGAATTTGCCAGTGATTGCGAGCTTCACAATAGGGACAGTCTGGAATTTCACCTTCATACCGGCTTTCAGGAAGTAAACCGGATTATTTGCTTTACCAAAAAGTTTTGACTGGCCTGATGGGATTGGGATTAGGTTTCGGTATTTGCCGCAATGGTAAAAAGTTGAATATTTTGTCAAACCGTGCTATACTATTTTCCGGTAAGTGAGAACCATGATAATAGGCCGGGACTTTTCCCAGTTCCAAAACAGAGATGGGATTTGCGCGGCGATTATCAATTTGTCGAAAGCCGGGAGGAAAAATAAAATGGACGAATATTATACGCTGCATGTGGCAGGACTGACCCGTCAGCTGCCGATCTGTAAGTTAAACGACGACCTTTCTATTGCTGGGTTTGTGATGTTTTCCGATGTTGAGCTGACAATGGCCTGTGCAAAAGAGCTGTTAGAAAAGCTGCCGGAGTATGATGTAATCTTGACCGCTGAATCGAAAGGGATTCCTTTGGCTTATGAAATGTCCAGACTCAGTGGGAAAAAGTATATTTTAGCCCGTAAATCCATCAAACTTTATATGAGGCGTCCAATCGGGGTGGATGTGAAATCAATCACCACAGACCGGTTGCAGCATCTTTATCTGGATCAACCGGATATGGACTATTTAAAGGGAAAACGGCTGGCGATTGTAGACGATGTGATCAGCACGGGAGAATCCCTTTTGGCGTTGGAAGAATTGGCGGCAAAGGCAGGCGCAACTATCGTTGCCAAGGCGGCTGTTCTGGCAGAAGGAGATGCGGCAAAGAGACATGATATTATCTATTTAGAGGAGCTCCCTCTGATCCCCAATGAAAAATAAAGAGGAAAGAAGAACGATTATGAAATATGTATATACGCCCAAAGGTGTCTGTTCCAGAAAAATTGAGCTGGAAATCGAAAACGGTATCATTCAGAATGTTGCCTTTACCGGCGGCTGCAACGGGAATCTCAAAGGGATTTCCCTTTTGGTAAAGGGTCAAAAAGTAGACGATGTGATTGAGAAATTAAAGGGAAATACTTGTGGGATGAAAAACACTTCCTGCCCCGACCAGCTTGCAAGAGCTTTGGAAGAGGCTAAATCACAGGTGGAAACCCTGTAAGCCGTCCTGATCCGGAAAAGCAATTTTTGCTGGAGCGAATTGAACGGTCGCCGAATCCGGGAAAGACGATGGAAAATTTTAAGGAATGCATACAGCGGGTGAACAGCCCACAGGTTTATGAGGAATATGCGCAAAGCGGTTTTTTTCACACGAATTCGCAGAGACGACAAAAAGGATACCCGCGAGGAAATGCTTTTGGCATTGGCTGAGCATTTTCAGCTGATGAATATCACTTAAATAGGGGCTGGCGGCGTTGCAATTTAGGACGATAACCGCTGGCTGCGAAGGGAAAGGGAAGAAAAATGGATAACAGGACGTGGTTCAAAGAGGCAAAGTACGGAATGATGGTGCATTGGGGGCTTTATTCTCTGTTAGGGGGAGAATGGAAAGATCAGAAAAGCACCGCGTACAGTGAGTGGATTCAGGCAGCCTGCGATATTCCGATTCGGGAATATGAAAAGCTTGCGAAGGCGTTTAATCCGGTGTTTTTTGATGCGGAGGAATGGATTCGATTTGCGAAAAACTGTGGGATGAAGTATTTTGTCATCACTTCAAAACATCACGATGGATTTGCTTTATTTAAAAGCAAGGTAGATCCTTACAACGTTGTAGACGCTACTCCCTTCGGCCGGGACGTGATCGGGGAACTGGCGGAAGCCTGCTATAAACACGGGCTGAAGTTCGGCCTTTACTATTCTCAGGATCTGGACTGGCATGAAGAGCATGGGGGAGGGTATCTTTCCGGACATATTCCCTGTTCTGGAACGGCCTGGTGCAACAACTGGGATTTCCCACATGATGATCAGAAGGATTACAATATCTGCTATGAGAGAAAGATCAAGCCGCAGATTGAGGAGATTTTGAGAAACTATGGGGAGCTCTGCCTGATCTGGTTTGATGTTCCCATGACCTTGGAAGAAAAGCACAGCAGGGAAATTTTTGAGATGGTCAAAAAGTATCAGCCCAATTGCCTGATTAACTCCAGACTCGGAAACGGAGCGTATGATTATGTCTCCTTGGGAGACAACGAGATCCCTGAGTCTATGCCGGAAAATCAGGAGCTTGATCCGAGTAAAATGAATGATATTGACGGCTTTAAGCCCTCTCCTTATGGGCTTTACGAAACGGCGGCAACGATTAACAATACCTGGGGTTATTCCGCTTGGGACCATGACTGGAAATCTCCGGAAGTGATTCTTGCCAACAAAAAGCGTTTAAATGGAATGGGAATCAATTATCTGTTGAATGTAGGACCGGACGGGTTAGGAAGAATTCCGTTGGAATCCAGAAAAATTTTGGAAGCGGTCGCAAAGAATCTGTAAACGGGAACAAAAAAGAGCAGCTTGGCTGCTCTTTTTTGTTCCCGTTTTTGTAAAATAGAAATTTAATTTACAAAACATAGCCGGTTCTGAACTTGGCTTATGGGGGCAGTCGGCCCCCAAACCCCGAGTTTCTTTTGCGACTCAATTTGTTGAGTTGCCAAAAGAAACCAAAAGGGCATTCCTCTAGGTTCGCAGCTTGCTGCGAAGTTTCCGGAACTGGCTTGGTGTAGGTCTATAAAGTGTTCTCGTAACCATGCGAAGAAGGAAAAATCCAGTTTGCAGCTAGGGATGACGATTAT
>CALWNT010000071.1 GCA_944382885.1 uncultured Clostridia bacterium
TTATTTGCTTAGATCAATGATAATAAGGTTTGTAACCAATTAAGTTGGTATTTCATCTCATGAAAGAAAATAGATTCAGTTTACGGATTTATTATACCAAGACAGCATGGGCGTCAGCCCATTCCGGTACTAGCCGGAGGAAAACCACAGGGTTTTTCCGCCATCCGGGATGTTTTCGGCTTTTGCCCTCTGGGCAAAATGCCGGCCAGCCTTTACGGCCGGCAAGAAAACTCCCTGATCGCGACGGTTTACAGCGTTTACCGCCGCGATTTTGTTCTCGTCATGGTCGAAATCTCTGATTTCGGGTACCATAGAGGTTATTATACCAAGACTGCGTTTATTTTTCGATATAAACCGCGGTTTTTTTCTGAATTTTTTTGAAGGATCAGTTGTAAAGCAATAAATTTTTAGCTATTTTTTCGTAAAAGAGAATTATAGTTCCTATATATTTGTGCAACCTATATGTTATTGTTATATTATATATCATATAAAAATTTTTTACATTTTTAAATATTTTTTGTATAAATATATTGACAAAGTGAAAAAAATGTGATATTTTTATATCAAGGTAAAAAGGTGTTAAGAAAAGAAAAATTTAAAACGGAGGAGGGTTTGAAGACCAATGAAGTATTTTGCCTATTCCCAAAAATTCATTTGTATTCGACGTTTGGAGTAACATCATGGATAAGGAGGTCATAGTATGACGAAGAAAAGATTGCGTTTAGCAGTAGCGGCAGGGATCGCCGTATTGACAATGGCAGCCAGCAGCGTGAGTGCGTTGGCAGTAAGAGAACATAGTTACGATTTTGGTTTTCCTGCATATCATCAGGGGTCTTACTCGGTGGATAGTAACTCTCGTTACATAGCAGACGGCGGCAGACCGTATGTTACCCCTTCCAGAATCCCTTACAAAACACAGTTTTGGCTGACTGCTGATTTAGAGGGCCATGTAAAAGCCTCAACAGTAGTAGGCGTCAGCAGCCCAAGCAGAACCTATATGAGCTATATCGGAAATCATGGAAAAGGAATAGCATATGCTTTAGCCGGGCAGTCTGCTCGTGCTACTACTCATCCGGCCTATGGAACCAATGGGGTATTTGCTGTATAGTACAGTATGTTTTGATAAACGGGGCAGCACCGCCCCGTTTGTCCTTTCTATAAATTGATCTGAGAGAAGGTATTCTGATGAAAAAACGTTTCTTTGCCATTTTCCTCTCTTCCCTCCTTCTGGCAAGTTTGGCCGGCTGTTCCGGCAAGAAGGAAGTGGATATTCATGAATATGACGATACGACTCTTCAGGAGTATTTAGATAAACACGACCTTCCCAAAAATCTCTCCTATTCCTTTGCGGCAGAGGAGGTCAGCGACCGCACTTCCGCGAAAAACTACACGGCGGAATATGTAGAGTTTGATCCAGAGGTTTTAAAACAGGAGCTGCTCCATCTCCCCGTTACCCAGGAAGACGAAATTTCTATCATAGCCGAAGAGGGCGACAAACTAGAAAGCATCATGCTGAATAGCGGCTCCGAGAATAACAGAGGCGAATTTATGTACTACGGTGCTTACCCGGTGGAGTATATGGACTATCACACTGACGTTCCTGGCGACATCATCGACGGAAAAAATTTTGCTTATGACAATGTTGTCACCAACCCGCCCAGGTGGGAGAATCTGGACTTTATGCCTTATGAAGAAGCGTCGGAAAAGGTGATGGAAGAATTAAAGATTTTGGGCTTTCCTGAAGACATCGCCCTTCAAAATGTGATTTCCTTAAATCTGGAGTCCCTGGAACGGGGATATGCTTATGAGATCGAACAAATTGAACGAGGTGACTTGGAGAATACCCCCGGCCCCCAGCCCCAGAAAAAGGACGAAGCCTATATTCTCCATTACCGCCAGATGGTAGACGGTCTGCCGGTGGATAATTACGACCAATCTATGCGAAGCCAATACGCCCTGGACCGGACGGCGGTAATCGCCGCAGTCTACAATCAGGAGGGTTTTGTTACTCTTTCTGCCCGGGGAATGATGAAAAACCTGACGGAAACAGAAGAGGTCAATATCATTTCCGCCGCCAGCGCCATGAACCTGATGAATGATTACCTCAGCCAGGGAATTTTAACCAAAGAATACAACATTGAAAGCTTTGAACTGACCTATCATCAGTTTTATGACAGTAAGACAAACGAGCTTACCCTGCGGCCCTACTGGTTTATCCGCATTTCCTATCCTTTCTCTGTGAATGTCAATCCTGAAGGAGATGAAGATATACGGGAGACTGTTGCTTATCAGTATATCTACATCGACGCGGCCACCGGCAAGCTGACCCAGAACGGTCTGGAGACCTTCAGTGAAGAATATTATGAAGAGCTTGAACAACAGGGAATTACCGAAGAGGAAGCTGAAAGCCAGGGCTTCGAATAGACAGACAGCGAGGAGGGAATATCAATGCGGTTGCTCCGAATGTTAAAAAATGACTGCGAACGCGCCTTTGGTTCCAAGGCATTCTGGCTCTGCACCTTGGCGGTTCCGGTCTTTATTCTCATTACCATCGCCCAGCAGATTTCATTTTATGGCGCGAACAGTCTGCTGTTTGCGGTTGATAGTACTCTATACGGACAGGGACTGGATATCCTGTTGGTACAGATTATCCCCCTGTTTCCCTTCTCCCTGGCGTTTGCCCGGGATTGGCAGGATGGGGCCACCAGATATTATACCATCCGTTCCGGCCCTACGCCCTACATCCTTTCCAAATTTCTGGTGGCTATGGCCTCGGCCTTTTTAAGCCTGCTGTTGGGGATTCTGTTGTCCTTCCCTCTGGTAAAGGCTTTTTTCCCTCAGCTTCCCTATATTCCAGAGTATATGGAGGGCGATCTCTTCTATAACCAGTTGGTGATGGAAGGACACCCTGTGTTAGGATATCTGTCCTTTTCGGTCCATTACGCCCTGGCGGCCTGTATCTGCGCCGCCTGCGCGGTGTGGTTTTCCACCTATGTTCCCAACCCTTTTGCGGCGGCGGCCGCCCCCATGGCAATCTTTTTCTTCATCGGACGTTTCAACTTTCTCATTACCATTCCTCGGATCATTGATCCGGACTTCTGGCTATTATCCATATATATGGGCAATTACCCCTTTCTCCACAGGATTGGAGTGGTGCTGGTATTGTGCGGGTTGATGTGTTTTGGCACAATCCGCCAGATGAAAAGGAGGGTTTTGCATGGTTAGCCTCCGTCAAATCGTCTTATGTATGAACAAAAACTTTAAAAAGTGGAAAACCAGTCCCCGAGTCTATCTTTTAATCCTGATTACTGTTGTGTTTCAGTACAGCGGGTTTGAAGGGTATCGAAAAATTGCGGAATATCTGGATCATCCCATCAATATGTTCCTGTTCCCTATGTTTTTTGTCTATCCGATTATGGTGTACATCTTCGCCGCCTTTCCTATGTTATTGTATGGAGAAGCTCCTTTTACCGACCGGCAGTCCCCTTTCATGGTAATCCGTTCCGGCAGGCTGAACTGGATTTTAGGACAGATCTGCTATATTCTCCTTTCCAGCCTGATCATCGCAGTATTTACCGCCGCTCTTTCTATCGTGATGTTGCTGCCAAGAGTGGAATTTAATACCGAGTGGGGCCCTGTGATGTGGACACTGGCACAGGATTACAGCATCCTCGAAGAGGCGGGCGTCCATGTATTGGCTCCCACGTTGGAATTGATGCAGCAGATTGGGCCGATGCAGGCTATGCTGTTAACCGTTTCCATCTACTGGTTGGCAGGGGCTTTTCTTGGAACAGTTATCTTATGTTTTAACATCATTGTACATCGGGGATTTGGGCTGATTGTAGCTGGCTGTATCGCGTCGTTGTCTTATTTTTCTTACGCGATTATCAATCAGAATCTGATCGGGCTGCTAAATCATATTTCTCCTTTAAACTGGATCTGTGTGTTCCGGATCTCTTTAACTCCGGGAAAGCTTTCACCTTATCCTACCGTCCCTTATGTATTTACGTTTTTCATTGTCGGAATCCTCACCATGAGCGTAATCTCCGTCATCGCTTTCTGCAAAAAAGACCTGGATTTTGAAAAGGGGGAATACTAATGGCTGAATATATCATCGAAGTATCCGACGCTGTCAAAGAGTTTAAAGATACTACTGCTTTAAATCATGTTTCCGTACAATTTGAAAAGGGTAAAATCCACGGTATCATCGGACGGAACGGTTCCGGTAAAACCGTCCTCTTCAAGTGTATCTGCGGCTTCAT
>CALWNT010000072.1 GCA_944382885.1 uncultured Clostridia bacterium
TCATCACTCATCAATACTACGTAGACCAAAAGTACATTCCATTTTAAAACAAAGGCGCAGACAGCTCCAAGCAAAATCGAACAGCCCCACATTGTAGAGACATCCAGAATCAGCCCTGCTTTGGTATCTCCTCCGGAACGGAAAATGCCTACTACCAGAGTGCAGTTATAAGCCTGAGCCAAAGCGAAGTAGGACATGACAAACATCATAAAGGAAAGATATTCCTTTGCAGTGTCTCCTAAGGTTAGTACGTTCATAGAAATAGGGCGGACGATTAAGATAATAACGGCTCCGCACAGCCCCGCAATCAAAGTGATTTTCACAAAACGTTTGGAATCCCGGTCCGCCCGTTCTGGATCTCCTGCCCCGATCGACTTGCCCAGCATAATAGCGGCGGCATTGGCAATTCCAAAGGAAATTACCGTCGCTAGCTGACGTGTGACCTGAGCCACAGAATTGGCCGCCACCATAGAAGTGCCTAAATGTCCGATGATTACTGAATTCATGGAACTACCCAGCCCCCACAGTAGCTCGTTCAGCATCACAGGGATGGAGTATCGCAGAAAATCCCGAAAGAGGAGGGGATCTCGAACAAAAATATATTTGAATTCCAGTTTAACGTCCTTATTATATGTTTTAGCATATACGATTGTAATGATAAGTTCTACCATTCTGGCGATTACCGTCCCGATGGCGGCGCCTTCGATCCCCATTTTAGGAAATCCCCACATCCCGAAAATCAGAAGGGAATTGATACAAATGTTCACCAGCAGGGAAACCAGATAGACCACAGTGGAGATGATGACCCGCTCTACACTTCTCATAATATTCAGATAGACCATCGTAACCGAAGTAAAAAGATAAGATACCGCAATGATCCGCAGGTATTTGATTCCCTCGGCGATAACCGGCTCCTCGGAAGTGAAAATCAGCATAACCTGTCTCGGGAAAAATAGTACGGCGGCAGTGAAAGCTATCGCTACTAGGATGGAAAAGCGAAAGGCAATCCCCATTACTTTTTCTATGGTGACTACATCTTTCTTTCCCCAATATTGTGCAGTGAGTACCGCCGCGCCAGAGGTGATACCGAAGAAAAACAAGGTCATGATAAACTGCACTTGTCCGGCCAGGGATGAAGCGGACAATACCGTTTCCCCCACTTTCCCCAGCATAACTACGTCTGCTGAGGTAACGGCCACATTAATAAGGTTTTGCAGCGCCATTGGCAGCACAAGGGAAAAAACGGAGTGGTAAAAATGTTTGGTTTCCTCGTGATTGGAAAGCTTGTTCATAAGATGTTACCTTTCTGATAAAATAATTCCGAAAAAAGACCAGTCTTTTATCGGAAGATAAAAGCTGGCAAAAGTTAGTATAGCATGATTTCTTTCTGTGATAAAGCAATCTTTCTGATTTTTTCTCAGATTCGGCAAAAAGCGCAAAATAATCCCCTTTCATTTGGAAAAACCAACGAGAGAGGATCATAAACCTAGTGAGAATTTCATCTTCTATATAAAGAAAACCATTATTTTGAGACGGGATTTTTACAGCAGGTTTCCCGCAGAGGACAAGCATTGCATTTGGGGGAGCGAGCGGTACAGTACTCCCGTCCAAAAAGCACCAGCCGATGGCAGAAATCCCCGCTTTCTTCCGGAGGAAGAACCTTCCAAAGCTGTTTTTCCACTGCCAAGGGGACTTTGCTTCCGTCGGTCAGTCCCAGTCGGCCACAGATTCTAATACAGTGGGTATCGGTCACTACCGACGGCTTGTGGTAGACGTCCCCTAAAATCAAGTTGGCAGTTTTCCTGCCAACCCCTGGGAGCCTCAGCAGTTCTTCCATTGTATCGGGAACGACAGAGCCATATTGTTCAATCAGCATTTTGCACATTTCCACAATATCTTTGGCTTTGGTTTTTCCGAGTCCGCAGGGCCGGACGATTGCTTCGATTTCTTCATAGCTGGCATTAGCTAAGGATTCCAGAGTGGGATATTTTTCAAATAATACCTGTGTAACGATATTTACCCTAGCGTCAGTACACTGAGCGGAAAGCCGTACAGAAATGAGAAGCTCATAGGCTTCCCGATAATTTAAGGAACAGACCGCGTCCGGATAAAGTTCTTTCAGCCCTTCGATCGCCAATAAGGCCCGTTGTTTTTTGGTCATAGTTGCCGCCGCCTTTCTGGATTCGTATTATCTACAAAAATATACCATAAATCTCTTGTTTTCGTCAAGCTTTGTCAGAGAATCGGCGTTTTTTGAATGTGAAAATAGGCATACCGTCTTGGTGGAAATATTGAAAAGAAAAAACGGGGATGGTATAATTTTATTAAAAGCATTTGTCGCTTTAAAGCGTAGTAACTAAAAAGTGCGGCACGACATAGGGGACGTATAAATTCTGCGTTGATTATGAAAAGGAGGAACCGGATGGAATTAAGGGTATTAAGATATTTTTTGATGGTAGCCAGAGAAGAAAACATCACAAGAGCGGCTGAGCTTCTGCATCTGACACAGCCCACTCTTTCCCGTCAGCTGATGCAGCTGGAAGCAGAGTTGGGGGTGATCCTGTTTCACAGAAGCAGACATCGCATTATTCTCACCGACGACGGCATGCTGCTGAAAAGGAGGGCTCAGGAGATTATTGCCCTTGCGGATAAGACCCAGCGGGAATTCCAGTATCGGGACGAAGAGCTTTCCGGGGAAATCTCCATCGGCAGCGGAGAATATCAAAGCTCCCTCTTCCTCTCTCAGATGCTTTCCTCTTTTCGGGAAAAACATCCCCGTGTACGGTATGAACTTTACAGTGGAAATTCCGATAATATTAAGGAACGGATTGAACGGGGGACTATGGATCTGGGGCTTTTATTAGAGCCGGTAGACATCAGCCGGTATGAGTTTATCAATCTTCCGGTCACAGAGGAATGGGGCGTCTTGGTCAGCGAAGATTCTCCGCTGGCTCAGCAGGACTGTATTACCCCCAAGGATCTGTCTCAAGTTCCTGTAATTATGTCCCGACGGGAACTGGTGCAGAAAAAACTGCTTCGCTGGTTCGGGTCTTATGCCGATCAGATTGATATTTCGGTCAGCGGCAATCTGCCCTATAATTTAGCGGCAATGGCAAAAAGCGGAGCGGGTGTGATGATCAATTTGAAATTAGCCTGTCAATATGACGGACTTCGCTATCTCCCGTTGTCTCCTCGGTTGGAAACCCATACGGTGCTGGTTTGGAAAAAAGCCCAGACCTGTGCTCCGGTTATGGCGGCCTTTCTCGAATACAGTAAAAAATACATTTCAGGCATAACCGGCGATTGAAGACAAGTATTAGACAGCAGATGCGAAAAGAGGTAAAATAGGGCTGTGAAAAGACCGGAGCGGAAGGTTTAACACAGCAGGGGGTGAGGATATGACGATACAGGAGGCCAGCGAACAGTATCACATTCCCATAGATCTTCTTTCCATTTACGAAAGCTGGAATTCCGGCAGGACGGAGGAAAAAACGGCAGGGGATTGGCAATGCAACGACTCTGATCTGGAATGGCTGAGTCTGATTATGACCTTGCACGATATTGGCTTCGACGTAGATGAAATAAAAACTTATCTCAAGCTGGCAAGAAAGGGAGACCAAGGCCGGGATGAGCGGATTCGAATGCTCAACCAAAAGCGCCGTGTGACTCTGGACGAAATTCATATGAGGGAAAAACAGCTGGATCGCCTGGATTATTTGAGGCATGAAATGCAGAAATCTCCTCTACTGCCGAAAAAACCGGTTAGCGGTTAGTCGGAGATTTTGCTCTTTGCAAGATTTTGAAAAACATCACGAACAGAAAATGGGAGGAAAAACAATGTCATATTTAGGAGAAGAAATTAAAAAACTTGGTTTCGGCCTGATGCGTCTGCCGCAAAAGGACGGAGCAATCGATATAGAGCAGACGAAACGGATGGTAGATCTCTTTCTTGGGGCTGGCTTTACCTACTTTGATACTGCCTGGGCTTATGCCGGAAGCGAGGACGCCATTCGTCAGGCGCTGGTAGAACGGTATCCCAGAGAAAGCTATCAGCTCGCCACTAAAAACGCCGCCTGGATCAACTGTAAAACCCGTGAGGAGGCGATGGCGCAGTTTGATACCTCTCTGAAACAGACTGGGGCGGGTTATTTTGATTTTTACCTGCTGCATAATTTGGGAGAAGGGCGCACCCATTATTTTGACGACTTTGATCTATGGAGCTGGGTGCAGGAAAAGAAAGAGGCAGGACTGATTAAACATGTGGGCTTTTCTTTCCACTCAACTCCGGAAGAACTGGAAGAGATTTTGACCGCTCATCCTGAAATGGAGTTCGTACAGCTTCAGATTAACTATGCCGACTGGGAAAATCCCGCCGTCCAGTCCAGGGCCTGCTATGAAGTAGCGCAGAAACACGGAAAACCAGTGATTATTATGGAGCCGGTCAAGGGAGGAATGCTGGCTACTCCGCCGGAATCAGTAGAGCGGATTCTGAAAGAAGCGGAGCCGGAAGCTTCGGCGGCTTCCTGGGCAATTCGTTTTGCCGCAAATTTAAAAGGCGTCATTACTGTGCTGTCCGGTATGAGCAATGTGGAACAGATGGAGGATAACTTATCTTATATGAGGGAGTTCAGCGGCTTGTCCCAAAAGGAAACTGAGACACTGAAAAAGGCTCAGGAGGAACTCAATCGAATCCCATTGATTCCCTGTACCACCTGCAATTACTGTGCGAAGGTCTGTCCCAATGAAATCGGGATTTCAGGTTCCTTTACAGCTTTGAATTACTTGACCCTTTACGGAGATAAAGCCGCAGCATTCCACCAGGAAAACTGGCTGGTAGGCGGGCACGGCAAAAAAAGCGCGGATGCCTGTATTAAGTGCGGTAAATGCGAGCAGGTCTGTCCCCAGCATATTAAAATCCGCAGTGAATTGGAGCGGGTATGCAAACAGCTTCTGGATGAAAATAGTTTATAAAATCGGCCAATCCCGTACAGCGTTGTTGATATGACAGCAACCGATCTTGGAAAGAACCCCTGGAGTTTTATGACTCCAGGGGTTCTGAGTTTGTCAGTAAAGGCGGCCGCGCGTTGGAAGAGGGGAAGTCCCCCTCTTCCAATTTTCCACCTCAAATCCCATATCAGGGAATTTTATGATATGAAAATTACCGAGAAGATCGTTCGGGGAAGATGCAAGAACTCCCTGCGGCGATAAAAGCCACAGGGAGTTTCTGTTTGTTGTGATGTTTCCACGAATAAGCTTTTATAAATGCAGTACCCGCTCTTTAATCTCCTGAGTACGTCCTTGGTTCCAGAATTGGGTTCCGATATAACCACAGGTACGCCGAGCCACATTCATGGTGTCCTGATCCTGGTTGCCGCACTGAGGACAGGTCCAGACCAGCTTTCCATCCTGCTCTAAAATCTGAATTTCCCCGTCCCAGCCGCAGCGCTGGCAGTAGTCACTCTTGGTATTCAGTTCCGCATACATAATGTTGTCGTAAATATAACGGATGATCTGCAATACTGCTTCCAGATTGTGCTGCATATTCGGCACTTCCACATAGCTGATCGCTCCGCCGGTGGACAGCGCCTGGAACTGAGCTTCAAACTTGAGTTTTTCAAACGCATCGATCTCTTCGGTTACATGGACATGATAGCTGTTGGTGATATATCCTTTGTCCGTTACCCCTTCGATAATTCCAAAGCGGCGCTGGAGACATTTTGCGAATTTATAAGTGGTAGATTCCAGCGGCGTGCCGTAGATGCCAAAAGCGATTGAGGTTTCCGCTTTCCAACGGTCGCAGGCGGCATTCATATACTTCATGATTTCTAAAGCGAAAGGCGTTGCGGATGGATCGGTGTGGGATTTTCCGGTCATGTACCGCACACATTCGCACAATCCGGCATATCCCAGAGAGATGGTGGAGTAACCGCCTACCAGAAGTTTATCAATCGGCTCTCCCTTTTTCAGCCGAGCACAGGCGCCGTACTGCCACAAAATCGGCGCGGCGTCGGACAGAGTTCCCTTTAACCGCTCATGACGGCACATCAACGCTTTGTAGCACAATTCCAGCCGCTCGTCAAAAATCTTCCAGAATTTCTCTAAATTGCCGCCGGAGGATAAGGCGATATCCACCAGATTCAGGGTGACGACCCCTTGATTGAACCGTCCGTAGAACTTATAGTTTCCGTTTTCGTCTTTCCAGGGGGAGAGCGCGCTGCGGCAGCCCATTACTGGGAAGCAGTTGCCTTCTTTTAGCTCTTTCATCTTCTTTTCCGAAATATAGTCCGGCACTAGACGCTTAGCGGTACACTTTGCCGCCAGCTTGGTGAGATAATAATAGGGGGAATCCTCGTGAATATTATCTTCTTCCAGCACATAAATCAGTTTCGGGAAAGCAGGGGTGACCCAAACACCCTTTTCATTTTTGACGCCCTGGTGGCGCTGAAGCAGGACTTCCTCGATGATCATGGCGAGATCCTGTTTTTCCTGCTCATTTTTAGCTTCTCCCAAATACATAAATACCGTGACAAAGGGTGCTTGACCATTGGTAGTAAGGAGGGTGACCACCTGATACTGGATAGTCTGCACGCCGCGGCGCACTTCCTCGCGAATACGGCGCTCAATCAGTTTATTTGCCACTTCCGAATCGGGGGAAATTCCCAGTGTTTCAAATTCATTTTTTACGTCCCGACGGATTTTTTCCCGGCTGACATTCACAAAGGGAGCCAAATGCGCCAGAGAAATAGATTGCCCTCCATATTGGTTGGAGGCCACCTGGGCAATAATCTGGGTGGCGATGTTGCA
Organism: uncultured Clostridia bacterium; assembly: GCA_944382885.1. GTDB lineage: Bacteria > Bacillota > Clostridia > Oscillospirales > Ruminococcaceae > Massiliimalia. Next base: position 6,805 of record CALWNT010000072.1, read on the forward strand.
GGCGGTAGAAAAACTGTGAGGACGCTCAATCAAGGTGCCGGTAATTACGGTACCGTTTTGCAGCATATCCTCTAAGTTTACCAAAGCGCAGTTATTCATATGTTGGGCAAAATAATCGCTATCGTGGAAGTGGATGATGCCCTCATTGTGCGCATCCACAATTTCCTGAGGCAGCAGGATACGGTTGGTGATATCCCGGGAAACTTCTCCGGCCATATAGTCCCGCTGGGTAGAATTCACCACAGGATTTTTGTTGGAGTTTTCCTGTTTGGCTTCTTCGTTATTACATTCGATGAGACTTAAAATTTTATCATCAGTGGTATTGGACTGGCGCACCAGAGTACGAGTATAGCGGTAGGTGATATAAGCCTTTGCCACCTCAAAGGCGCCGTGGGCCATAATCTGATGCTCTACCATATCCTGTACTTCTTCCACACTGGGGGAACGTCCCAATCGTTCACAGGACAGTACGACGCTTTGGGCGATCCTCTGAATCTGCATAGGGGTCATCCGTTCCTGTTCTCCTACGGCGTCATTTGCCTTGCTGACGGCAACAATAATTTTAGTGATATCAAAATCGACCTCAGAGCCGTTGCGCTTAATGATTTTCATTTTCCTCTTCCTCCGGATTTCTGAAAGGTGTTTCCTTCCAAAACTCTATATCTTGTGTAACTTGTTTATAACAATAGCATATCCGGTAGACTCTGTCAACCAGAAAATTATACCTAATTTATATACAAATTGCTGAAAATTCCTGTTTGCGCTGAATTTCCTCGTATTTCTCTGCTTTCCAATTTTTCATCGGCGCTTTGAGGATCAAAAGATTTTTTCGAAAGAAGACAAATTGATTTGCCGCTCTTTCTCAAAAAAAGAACAGGATTTTTGATCCTGTTCTTTTCGAATATGAAGTAATATCAAGCGGTTATTCCTCCGGCAGTTCCGGATTTGTCAAATACTGAATCAATTTTCCATAAAAAGCGGAGGGGTTTTTGAGAAAATTTGCCTTGATATGATTGGCCTGCATTTTATCCGGAACCAAAAGCTGAAACCGCAAAAGATCAAACTCTGTATCGTGAATCACAAATTTCACCACATATCCCGCTGGCACCTTCTGAATGGAAACTTCGTTTTCCCGTTCTTTTTTCTGTAAGGCTAAAAGTTCTAACGCAGCGGAGACCACCCGATCCCGAACAGACCGGGGAAGAGAATTCTGAAGCATTTTCGCCGTATCCGCCCCTGCTTTGGAAAGGAAGCAGTATTCCTCTTTTTCCTTGGATTTTATGGTGATATGTCCCTCTTTCACCAACTGAGAAAGAGCGTTGGAAAAGGTAAAATAATTGACCAAACGATTGGTTTGAAAAATATAATTGAGTTGTTCCTTTGACAGGGGAGAATCTACCGAAGCCAGCAGATAACAAATTAGAATGCGCACTTCGTAAACATCCTGAAATCCGTCGGGAGATACCCCCGCCATAATCGGTTCATGATCCATTTTGCCGGCTCCTTCCTGAATAGACTGCGTTTTTAGTATAAATGGTAACCGAAAATCTGTCAACAATAGAAAAAGCAGTAAAAATTTTATTGACTGAGTGAAAAGGATTTGATAAGATGAATTTCAAAAGCAACTTTATAAAAGAATCATTCTGTCTGATGACAGGTGAGAGAAAAGCTTGGCTATTTTTCTCAGTATGATGCCTTTTAGTCTGCAAACGCAAGACAACGGCCGCGGCCGGTATGAGTTTTTCTGCATCATTCTTTAAAGGGAGGAGCTCATCCAATGTATTATGGAGAAATAAAAAACTGCGATATTGCCAATGGAATCGGCGTTCGGGTAACGTTGTTTGTTTCGGGCTGTACCAATCACTGCGAACATTGTTTTCAGCCTCAGACCTGGGACTTTTTCTACGGGCAGCCTTTTACGGAGGAAACAGAAAAGCACCTGCTCGAGCTGCTGTCTCCCGGCTATATCAATGGCTTGACTTTGCTGGGAGGAGAGCCCTTTGAACCGGACAACCAGCGTGCCCTATATCCCTTTTTGCAGAAGGTGCGGGAGCAGTATCCCCAAAAGACCATCTGGGCTTTTTCCGGCTTTACTTTAGAGGAACTCCTTGGGGAGGGGAGCTATCCCCACTGCGAGGTGACCGAAAAGATGCTGTCCCTTATTGATGTATTGGTAGACGGTCGTTATGTAGAAGCGCTTAAGGATATTTCCCTGCGTTTCCGAGGCTCCAAAAATCAGCGAATCATCGATTTAAACCGGAGCCGGAGCGAAAAGCGCATGGTTTTGTGGGATGGGGAAGCCGAAGGGTAACGATCTTTTTCCTATTCCTTATGGGTGAAAATCCCTGCTGGGTTATTTTGACGCAAAGTACCGGCGCTTGTTTCAACACAAAAAGTTCACGAATCCCTGTTTGAATATTCATAGGAGGTATGCTATAATAAACACCATAAGCTACGCAAATGGTGTTTATTAGGGAGTTTTCCTTACAGGTTCGCAGAACCTGTATTTGACTTCGTCAAACCGAAAAACGTCCCGGCCTGTGCGTAGCCTGAATGACCATAAGCTACGCAAATGGTGTTTATCAGGGAGTTTTCCTTACAGGTTCGCAGAACCTGTATTTGACTTCGTCAAACCGAAAAACGTCCCGGCCTGTGCGCAGTCCGAATGACCATATAAGCTGCGCAAATGGTGTTTATCGGAGCGTTTTTATTTACCGGCCACACAAATTTTCACTTCGTTGTTTCTGATCTCTGTCATAAGATGGGGTTAGTAATAAATTATTATCATGATCATTGGACTGGCATGAGTTCATCCAGCCCTCTTAGGAGGATAGTATGGGAAAATATCAGGATATCAATTGTCCTATCTGCAATAAACCTTTGGAGAACGGAGAGCCCATTGTCATTTGCCCGGACTGTGGGGCGCCGTATCACAAATCCTGTATTGAAAAAACAGGGAAATGCATCTATGATGATCTTCACGCCGCCGGGAAGAGCTGGCAGGCGCCGAAAAGAGAAGAAAAATACGATGGGATGGCTTCGAAACGGTGTTCCCGCTGTGGCAGCATCAATCCAGGAAATGGATTGTTCTGTGAAGTCTGCGGTACTCCTCTCAATCGTCCGGAAAATGAAGGTCAACAGCGTCCAAATATGAACGATCCCCGCCCTAATATGGGACAGCCCGGATGGCAGCAGGGGCCTCAGCCGCCTTTTGGCTTTCCTGGACAGAACGCTCCTTTTGGAACAGACCCCAATCAAGTAAACCAGATGCCTTATGATCCGTACAATACCCCTTTTGGCGGAGTAAGTCCGGATGAAAAAATAGACGATATCCCTGTGCAGGAATGGGCAATTTTTGTGGGACAGAATACCCCCTATTTTATTCCCAAGTTTAAATATTTGTCCGATCATAGAAAAATCTCTTCTTTTAATTTTGCGGCAATGTTTTTTAACTGCTTTTACTTCCTGTACCGGAAAATGACGCTTTTGGGGATTTCGCTTCTTGTTTTAATGTTGGCGCTTCAAATCCCATCCCTTCTGATCAATATTGATTTGGTGCGGATCAATTTTAATGAAAGCGCCAAGGCTTTGTTTACCAGTGATGCGTTAATTAGCGTCGCCAATATTTTTTCCTTTATCCGATTGATCGTGATGTTTCTTTGTGGGATGTTCGCCAATAAGCTTTATAAAAATCACTGTTATGACAAAATTTTGAAACTCAAAGAAAAATATCCCGAACACGGCGAATATGTCGCCAATCTGACCAAAAGCGGTTCTGTTTCCAAAAAATTGATTCTGGTTTTGGTGGCGATCTATTTTGTTTTCTCTGTCTGTCTCTCTTTCCTAATGGTTTATCAAATGATGTAACTTGTCCTTGCTATTTTCATAAGTGCCAAACAGCGAGCGGAAATTAAACCGCTCGCTGTTTTCTTACCTTAAGATTGATTCTTGCAGTCCCTAGGGCTTTTTCAGCACCTTTAAGATTCTGCTTTTTCGGCATTCATAGTAAGAAAGCTCTTTTTGTCCGTATTTTGGGAAAAGGACTGAGACAGCGTCTCCTCGTCCGATGCCGACGACGGTGCCCCTTCCGAAAAATTTGTGGTCTACATCCTTGTCCAAAAGCCAAGACAGCCGGGATTCCTCGGCGTCAACGCCTGGAAGCCGGAAACGTTTCCGCTCTTCCGGAGGCATCAGGCGGGTGACAAAGCGGGACCGGACAGAAAGCTCATCGTGGTAATAATCCGAAAAATAGATCACCAGCCGCCTTTTAGCCCGGGTGATTCCTACATAGAAAAGTCTGGCTTCTCCCTCCAATTCCTCGGGATGTTCCAACGCAAACTCCTTTGCCGCGTCTTCATTGGGCAGGATCCCTTCCACACAGTCCAAAAGGATTACCGTATCAAATTCCAGCCCCTTACAGGAGTGAAGAGTACTCAATGTAACTGCACATTTTGTCTTTGCACTGCTGCCGCTGGAGCATCGCTGCTCTAAAAAGGCCATCCGGTGGGCAAACTCTTCCAGAGTTTCCAGTGGAGCCGCCACTGTTTTCAGGATACTCAGTTTTAGGGTGGTATTCGCAAAAGAGGCGTTTGCTCTCTTTTGAAGGTATTCCCGATATCCCAGTTTTTCCTCGATGATTCCGATGGCGGTCAAGGGGGAGCGATGACGCAGGCGGGACAGGGCCTTGTCGCAGCGTTTCCATTTTTCACGCAGAAAAGGGGAGGCCTCGGGAGCGTCTGCCGCCGCTTCAAAGACAGAGCGATATTTCCCAATTTGATGCTTGACATAAATCAGCACCATTTTAGAACACAGACATTTGTAATAGATCTGCTCAAAAGCGTCCAGATTGCACGGGTCGTAAGAAAGGGTGAAAAAGGCCAAAATATCCCGCACCACAAAGTGGGAAAAGAATTTTACCTGCTTTTCTCTGGTATAATAGGGGATTCCCTCCCGTTCCAGCCGATCCACAACGGGAATCATACTTTCATGGTTCCGGTAGAGCACCGCCGCGGTCTCTCCCGGCAGCAGGCTTTTCAGCTCCTTCACTGTTTCTTCTCCCTGCAGGCGGTAGTCAGATAGTTTTTGAAAAAGGATTTCACCTTCCCCACGCTGAAGGGTAAACATCTCCTTTTCATACCGGTTTTGGTTTCCTTTGATAAATTCATTGGCCCTTGCTACGATTTTCCCTTTCGAGCGGTAGTTCTGTTCCAGCTTTAGGATTTCCGCCCCGGGATAATCCTTGGGAAAGCGCAAAAGCCCCTGGGGATAGGCTCCTCGAAAAGAGTAGATACATTGATCCTCATCTCCTACGACAAACAGCTTCATTCTCTTAGCCAGCAGGGAGATGATTTCGTACTGGCTTTTGGAGGTATCCTGGGCCTCGTCTATCAAAAGATAGTCGTAAGCTCCCTCAAAATAGTCCCGTACTGGCCGGCATTTTTTCAAAATAGACAGGGAATAGGTGAGCATATCGTCAAAATCCATCAGGCCGAGGGATTGTTTCTTCTTTTCATAGGCTGTATAAATATCCGAAAAGGCTTCGGTTTCTTTGTCCAGCTCTTGGCGTTCTTCCGGCGTCAGCAGAAGGTTTTTGCTCAGGCTGATGCGGTTGAGCAATCGCTCTAACAGATCGTCCTGAGGACTTAGAAATTCTCCCGTCACTTCCCGATAGATTTCCCGGATCAGCCCGGTTCTGGAGATCTCCTGTCCAGCGTCCACCAGAAGCTTTGGCATCTGCCGGCGGTAAGTTTTGGCGTAATATCCCAGCACCCGGTAGCAAAAGCTGTGAATGGTGGAAAAACGGGGCTGTTCCCGGCTCAGCTCCCCAAAAAGCTCTTGATAACGTTGGTCCATATCCCGGGCCGCCTCCCGGCTGAAGGTCATGGTGAGGATTCTGGAAGGAGAAACAGCGCGGCAGAGGATCAAAAAAGCGATTCTGGAAACCAGGACAGTGGTTTTTCCGCTGCCCGGCACCGCCAGCAAAAGCAGGGCCCGGCCATCTGAGGTCAAGGCTTTATATTGGGATGGTTGGAATTCAATTCCCTTTTGACGGAGCAGCTTAAAAAAGGATTCTTCCTGCAATAATTCTTCTTTCATACCTTCTCCATCCAGTTATGCCGTAAAATCCTGTTTGGTAAAGTCATACAGCGCAATGCCTACCGCCATGGAAAGGTTCAGGGAATCAATTTTGTCCGAATGACGGATACGCACCGGCTGCCCCAGTTTTGAGAAAGTATCCGGAAGGCCGGAGGACTCATTGCCAAAGATCAGGGAATAAGGCTTTTGCGGATCTCTTTTTAATGCACTGAGAGACACCGAACCGCTGAGCATAAAGGGGTAGTAATCCCGTTTCTCTCCCGCTTTCTCAAGATAAGCCTCAAAGGAGGGGAAGCGTTCAAAATGGATGGAAAAAAGCGCACCCATAGACGCCCGGATGACCTTGGGGTGAAACAAGTCTGCGCAGGGCTCAATTACGGCGATATTTTCTATTCCAAATCCCACACAGGTGCGGATAATGGTGCCCAGATTCCCCATATCGCTTGGGTTGACCAGGACCACATGATTTTGAAAGCCGTTGATGGCATCCTCATATTTGCTCAGGACGCCCGCCATGACGCAGGCTTCTTTTTCCCGGATTTTTTCCAAGACTCTGTCGCTTTGCAAAAGGGGAATTTGATGCTTCTCGCACAGGAGCCTTGCCTTTTCCTCCATTTCCGGTTTGATTTGGGAGCCTACCACCAGCTGCTTTAGATATTCCGGATGGTGATGCAGCAGTTCGAAGGTAGGGAAGGGGCCTAAGGTATAGGTATATTCCGCCTTCTTTCCGTATTTTTTCAATAACTTGGTTGGAATCATAACAATAACACCTTTCGGGTTGGTGGAATTTAAACGATATCGATTTTTTAGTGTTGCCTTTTTCCAAAAATCGATATCGTTTAGTATACCAGCATCTTCCTTACGAGTATAGCAATTTTCTCTGGAAAAAACAATTTTTTCTTTTTTATTGGCAGATCAATTTCCGAGACTTAGAGTGGATTATCCATTCAGCCAGGCCAGTTCTGCCTTTTTGGTGAGTTTATTGGTCTGTTTGGTGATCTGACCGACTAAAATAGCTGCGGCTACAGTTCCTTCCCGAACGCCATACAAACCTCCGAGAAAGATGAATGACAGAACAATGGAGAGAAGCACCAGAGCAACATCAAAAAACATTTTCATATTTCCAAATTTTACAGGAGCAACTTGGCAGATTGCCAGCACGATTCCCTCTCCTGCTGTAGTTACCAAATTGGCCATTACTTCTATGCTGACCCCAAAGGCAATGAGAAGAATTCCGAGGGCACAAAAAAACCACTGCTGAAAATAGTTGGAGCAGGAAACTGGACGTAGAACCAATTCTGCCACATCGATCATCACTCCAAACAAAACAGCCGCCGGCAGTTGCAGCAGCTGAAACCAATCGTACCGCTTGCGGAGAATAAGAATTTGAATCAGCACAAAGGAAAAATTCATGATGATGGTAGTGGCGCCTACAGATAATCCGGAAATCACAGCGGTCACATAGGGGACACTGGAAATAGGAGAGGTCCCTAATTCTGCTTTAATAGAAAATGCTACGCCAAATGCCATGATACTCAGTCCTATACACAAAAAGAACAACCTTTTCCATGGGTGGCCGATTTTATTCCACTTTATTGTCATCTTTGTCCCCCCATATTTTCTCATGTTCTGCTCCAACAAGACAGATTTTCGTAAGAAGTTCTTTCAAATTTTTTACTTCACTGGGAGAAAGAAGCTGAGTCACTTCTGTTTCTGCTGCAAGAAAAATGGCGGACATCTGTGAGGCTGCCTGGAATCCGCTATCCGTTAGGGAAACATAAAGCGATCTTCGATTTCCGTTTTTCTGCCTGCGGAGAACCAGACCGCTGTTTTCCATGCGCAGGAGAATGCTGCCGACAGTTGCCGGCTCAATCTCACAATAAGAGGCAATTGTTTTTTGATCCGCCTCTTGATACTTTAACAAAAAATCAAGAACTTTAGGCTGTCCTGCGGTCAGGCCGATTTTACTTGCTTCGGACAGTACTTTATGGGACAGCATCCCATGTGATTTCATCAATAGATAATGCAGACTCTCCATAATCGCTCTCCTTAAAGAAAATTTATTATAATAATTCTAATTATATGTATTCTTATTAAAATGTCAAGAAAAAAGCGAAGCAAAAACAGCGTCTGGCATTTTGCCAGACGCTGCACCTTCCAACTATTAGTCTGAGGGCTTAATAAACAATAAAAATTTTTTCTTAACCTTCCGTAAGCTCCCTCAAATCATAAGGAGTATGCTGATAAACAAGGTTCAGCCAGTTTTTAAACAGCAGATTCGCGTGGCCTCTCCAAATAAAAGGGGGACGTTTCTGCGGATCGTCGTCGGGAAAATAGTGATAGGGGATGGAGATAGGCAGACCCTTATTGACATCCCGGAAATATTCCTCCGCCAGGGTGCGCCGGTCATACTCTGCATGTCCGCAGACAAAAAAGTGGCGATTATTTTTGGAAGCGACGATGTTAATGCCGGAAAGTTCAGAATAGCTGAGAATTTCAAGCTCCGGATGTTTTTTCACCGCCTCTTCGTCTACTGTAGTATGACGGGAGTGAGGAACATAAAACAGTTCGTCAAATCCCCGGATTAAAAGGTGGTTGGGATTGGTAATCAGATGGGGGAAAACGCCGAACATTTTTTCCTTTAAGGGCAGCTTGGGGATGCCATAATAATGATAAAGTCCTGCCTGGGCCCCCCAGCAGATGTGGAAGGTGGAGTAAACATTCTGTTTTGCCCAGTCAAAAATTTCCGTGAGCTCTTCCCAGTAATCCACGTCCTCAAAGGGGAGATGTTCCACCGGAGCTCCGGTAACAATCAGTCCGTCGAACCGCTCACCTTTGATTTCGTCAAAGGTCTTGTAGAATTTAAACATGTGCTCCGCCGAGGTGTTCTTGGCGGTATGGGTAGCGGTTTGCAGCAGTTCGATATCAATCTGCAAAGGCGTATTTCCCAAAAGCCGGAGCAGCTGGTTTTCGGTTTCTATTTTCTTAGGCATCAGGTTTAACAGCATGATCTTTAGGGGACGGATATCCTGATGTTCCGCCCGCTCCTGAGTAATCAGATAGATATTCTCTTCTTCCAGAATATGCTTTGCGGGAAGATCATTGGGAATATTGATCGGCATAGGGACCCTCCTTTATGGATAGATAAAATTATATTTATTATAGCAAATCAGATATTTTTTTGCAATCTGGGGGCGGAAGGTTCCCCGTTTTTCACATTTCACAAATTCTTGACAGAGCTTTTCGTGAAGTGTTATGATAAAATTTATCAGGTAAATTGAATCTGACAGGAGCGGCTTTCCCCTTCTCTGAATAGAAAAAGGCTGCCATCGTTTCTGGCAGCCTTTTTAGGGGGTTCCGGTTATTTCATCATATAGGACATATTTTCCATCATGGTGCCGACTGTTTTCAGGGCTTTTCCGGTATTTCTTTTCAAGGTTTTGGCAGCGGAATGTTTGCCGGAATGATGGTTTGAGAGCATATAGACCGCGGTTCCCGCGATGGTGGCCGCGGCGATGCCAGTGATGAACGGAGTCATTGTTTTTTTCATGAGAACGTCTCCTTTTTCATTGTTTGTAGCAGGACGGACACATTTGGCATAGGTGGTACACCGGTCCGCGTTTTAAAAGAGCCGCCGTTATTTTAGAAGCGGCGCCGCAAAAAGCGGAAATAAACCAGAGGGTTTATTTGCTATATTTCTTATTCTTTCCCATACCTTCTTATTTAGCAGAGAAAGCCTTTGCCAATCCGGGGAAAAATCGGTTTCAGGACCTGTTTTTGGAAAATCGTCAGTTGAAACAGGTCTGAAACCGCTTGTTTTTCTGCGAAAAACAGGAAAAATAAGAAAAACGCCGCAAAATCCATAAGAGAGGAAGCGAAACTATGATGTTAAACAGGCCGCCCAGAGTTGCCGCAATTCACGATTTATCTGGCTTTGGACGTTGTTCTATGGCAGTGATCGCACCGATTTTGTCTGTGATGGGCGTGCAGTCGGTATCGGTTCCCACTGCCGTATTGTCTACTCATACCGGCGGATTTCACGATCCAGTCATGCGGGATCTGACCGATTATGTTATGCCGGCATTACGTCACTACCAGCGGGAAAAGATTGATTTTGAATGCGTTTATACCGGCTTTCTGGCCTCTGAACAGCAGATTGGGCAGTGTATGGAGTTTATCCGAGCCTACCCACAAGCTTTGGCGGTAGTTGATCCTGTAATGGGGGATCATGGAAAGCGTTACCGGACTTATAATGAAAAGATGTGCAGGCGGATGCGGGAACTGGTGCAGGAGGCAGATCTGATTACCCCTAACCCTACAGAGGTTGCACTTCTTTTGGGGGAAGCGTATGACCCGATCCCTATGACAAACCAGCAGATTAAAACGAAACTTTTGAAATTGAGTGATTTAGGCCCTAAAGAGGTCGTCATTACAGGAGCTGAACTGGCTGATATGACAGTCAATAACGTCGGTTATGACCGTGATAGAAATGCTTTCTGGCGGGTGCGTTGCAGCTATACGCCGGTTTCCTATCCTGGGACGGGGGATATTTTTGCCAGCATTGTGGTGGCATCTATTTTAAAAGGGGACAGCCTGCCGATTGCGATGGACCGGGCGACTCAGTTTTTAGAGCTTTCCATTAAACGCACTTTCAGTTATGGAACAGATACCCGTTATGGGGTTATGCTGGAGCAAACTTTGCCCTGGCTCTGCCGGGAGCAGGTACTGGAACGGTATGAGATTTTTTAGTATTTTTATATCAATAGAACAGTAAATAGAAATTTATTTTTCTATGTGGGGGTACCGACCCCCACGCCCCGGCTCAATTTTGCTCGCCCAAAATTGAGGAAAAGGGCGCCGCTCAGTCGCCGCGGAGGCTGTGGTGTGGGTCTATAAAGTTGACTCCTATCCAAGTACGGTGGAAAATATCAGTTTCAGCTAAAACAGCCGCCAGCATGAGCGATAAA
>CALWNT010000073.1 GCA_944382885.1 uncultured Clostridia bacterium
GCGTTTCACCCCGGCACCCCGAGTTCCTTTTTTGTAATGAAAAAAGGAACCAAAAACATTTTCCTCAAACGCCGGAAAGGCTCCCTACGGGTCTAAAAAGTTGATTCCTAACGAATGTACAACGGAAAATGTTGGTTTCTACCAAAACAACCGCCAGCCCGAGCGATAAACTGAATTTTTCCTTCTTCGCATGGTTAGAAGAATACTTCATAGACCCGTACAGCCTCCCCGGCGAGGGGCACGTTTTTGCTTCCTTTTGACGCCTCAATTTATTGAGGTAATCAACAAGGAAGTCTAGGGGGAAATAATTTGTTTCACAAATTATTGGGTGAAACGCCCGGCAAACTAATTGATAAAACAAATTTTGTTCTATCATAAAGGCTGTGGGGGTCGGTACCCCCACAAAGATAAATTTCTTTGTTCTTTTTTAAAAAGAACAAAGAAAAGATTGCATTCTACAGACAGTACCGGTATAATGAACCTATCAAACAGCATAACCGCAGGACGTGCTGTAAAGTTTATAATCGTACCATACAATAGAGGTGTAATGAAAATGCTAGAAAATAAACATCAAAACTGGGCCCACTACAAGACGATCGAGGAGGGACTTTACTGGCCGGAGGGACAGGCCATCCCCTCTTTTTCTCAAATGGAAGGGGAATTGGACACCTATACCATCCACTGCCTTTCCGATGACGCAAAGATTATGCTTTCCACCATGCAGGGGCTTGTCAACCGGAAAAAGACAAGGATTTACCTAAACGGGACGAACGCCCTTCAGGAAGGGCTTCACACCTGGCCGGAACGCCTGGGAATCCGCCGGAAAGAATGGACCGACCTGTATGGGCTTGTGAAAAAATATGCCGCTGAGCTGGATGGAGTGGTGCTGTATAACAGCCAAAATCTTCATGTAAGAAATCTGGCTGGAAGCATTGCCGGCATCAAGAACCTTTTGCCGGTAGAGGAGTCTCTCTACACCACCTTTGCCGATCACGGAATCGATTTAAAGGTAGCCTATGATTTGACAGGACTTACCTTCCGGGATCATCTGGAGGTTTACCGCTATCTTTATGACACCTATTGGAAAGATTGCAGCAGAAGGATTTTTGTCAGCTTAAATCCTGTGGTGCATACCAACTTTACTCGTGATATGGCGGCGGCTGTAGGCGCTGCGGTCATCTGGCTGGACAGCCGGATTCCAGAAGAAAAAGAAATGCTGGATCTTTTCCTGCAAGACCTGACGCCGGGGAAAAGCATCATTCTCGGCTGGTGGCCGGAAGAACGTTCCGGCATCGGAGAAGGCACCAGCTTTGGGGTATCTACCATCCCCTCCGATTTTTATGAAAACAGCACGGTGCATGCCTCTTTCCCACATATCATGCACATTCCTCCAGTGCCGAAAAAACCGGAGCTGGAAAACAAGATCTATCTTGCGCTGTTTTTGAGCGATGGAGACAACGTACAGTACTGCCAGCACCGGATGAGCGTCTTATGGGAAGACAAGGATCGGGGAAGCATCCCCTTAAACTGGACGGTCAGCCCCGGGCTTGTAGATATTGGCCCAGGCATTCTCAACTATTTTTATGATTCCGTAACCGACAACGACTGCTTTTCTTCCGGTCCTTCCGGGCTTGGGTATGCTCTGATTTACGACCAGCACAACAAGGTGATGTTTTTACAGGATCAGGATAAGACCGACGCTTATACCAAATTCTCTCATCAGTATCTCACGAAAAACGGGATGCGGGTCATTACCATTTGGGATCAGGTAACAGATCTCCATTACGGCTGTTATGAGAAAAACTGCCGCTCTTTATACGGCGTCACCATGGAAGACTGGTTTAAAGATCCCAACCCCATGCTCCTTCATGTGGAAAACGGCCGCCTCCCCTTTATGCCTAACCGGCCGGCTTATGCAGAAACTTTGGATGAACTGTATGAGGAACTGGAACAGACCATTCGGGACTATGACGGTACCGAACCGCTGTTCTTGGCGGCACAGGGCGTGACCTGGTCTCTGACGCCGGAAAATATCAGAAAAATGGTGGAACAGTTCAACACCCTCCAGCCCGGCAAAGTAGAAGTATTGCGGGGGGATCATTTCTTTACCCTTCTCAACGAAGCGATGGGAAATCCCTTTAACCTGGCTCTTTCTAAAAAAGTTTCTGTAACGGTGAACGACGAAAAGGATCCCGCTGTGATCTTAAACGGCAGCCCCTATGGGGAAAATCTGTGGGAGGCCTCCGGGAAAGGCAGCAGAGAATTTATCATTACGCTGCCGGAAGCATATCTCATCACCCGTTATGTGTTAAAGCACCCGGGAGTCAATCTGGAACATACCGACCAAAACAACCGCGCTTTCTCGGTGGCGGTCAGTGAGGACGCGGCAGAATGGATATTACTGGACAGCAGAGAAAACAGTGAAGACGATATTACCGATGTGGATCTGCCGCAGACCAAAGCGCGTTATGTCAAGCTGACGGTGACAGAAGGCGGCTTGGACGGCATCGTCCGGATCGGGGATCTGGAGCTTTACGGAAAGAAGCCCATGTAATAAGGTTTCATCGGATAGAAATTAGTTTTCCGGACTCCTTCTGCTTTGTTCGGGAGGAGTCCAGGAAAAAAGATAAAGGTGATTGTGATGGATATTTTGAAAAAAGAAAGCAACGAGTGGGTGCTGTCCTTTACTGCGGCACCCAAACAGAGTCCTTCCGATCGTCCAGATGGACAAATTCTGGAGCAGGGAAGAGGCTGCATTTCCTTTTTCTGCGAGGAAAACATGCTGCGTCTGGAGGTAAAAACCTACAGCAAAGATGAGCCGCTCTTACTTTGGGCTCCTCTGAACGGAAAAGAAAAACTCAAGCTTGTTTGGCGGGGCTACCGGGTCGAACTGATTCTAAACGGGGAAACCGTAGATGAAGAATGGCCAATCGGCGATTGCCTGAGAGGAAATGAGCTGATGTTCCGGGATGAAACGGGACTGATTACAGAGCTGGCTTTCACTCCGGCAGGGCCGGAAACAGAGGAAGCTTCCAAAACCTTTACAGGAGCTCAATTCTACGCGCCGAAACAAGGAGAATACAATGTGGGAGACTGTATGCCCTTTTTCCATGACGGGGTATATCACGCTTATTTCTTAAAAGACCGCCACTCCCACCAGAGCAAGTGGAGACTTGGAGCTCACCAGTTTGCCCATATCTCCAGTAAAGATTTGATTCATTGGGAGACTCATCCTCTGGCGGTTCCCATTACCCACGACTGGGAAGGGTCGATTTGTACCGGTTCTTTTCTCCATGCGAAGGGAAAATTCTACGCTTTTTATGCCGTTCGCATGAGCGATTACACCAGCGCAAGACTCAGCTGGGCTACCAGTGACGACGGAATCCACTTTACAAAATCAGAGCGGTATTTCTCTTTGGAATATCCTTATGAAACCACTTCGGCCCGTGACCCGGAGGTATTCTTAGGTGAGGACGGCAACTATCATATGCTGGTGACCACAGACTTAATGGAAGGCGCTGTGGAAGGACGCACCGGCTGCCTGGCTCATTTGATTTCTTCTGATCTGGAAAACTGGGAACAGCTTCCACCTTTCTATGTACCAGGCTATACCGACCAGCCGGAATGCACCGACTATTTCTCCTGGAACGGTTACTACTACCTGATTTTCAGCAACTATGGCTGCGCCAAATACCGTTATTCGAAACAGCCTTTCGGCCCCTGGCTGAAACCAGAGGACGAGGTGCTGGACGGGCTTTTGTATCGGGTGCCGAAAACAGCGGCCTTTACCGGCAATCGCCGGATCGCCTGCGGATTTTTGACGTTGGCAAAGGACGGAAGAAGCTATGCGGGAAATATGATTTTCCGGGAGCTGGTTCAGAATGAGGATGGCACTCTTGCCATCAAACAGGTTCCGGAAATGCTCTCTCCTTTAACAGGGAAAACAGAACGGGTCACACTGAAAAGCGAGGATACTGCACCCTATCAGCTGGCTTTGATGGGAGAACTGGGAGAAGAAGCGCATCTGTGTGTAACCGCGAAACCCAGCGGCAGAACTGCAACCTACGGATTGATCTTCAAAGCAGGAAAAGAGTCCTTTGAACTGCGGGTGGAGCCTTTCCGGGATAAGGTTGTGATTGCGCCGTTAAACACCAATCCTTTTGACGAACATGAACTGCGCACGATCTATAACTTGCCTCACTTGGATCAGGAAACCAAACTGGAGCTGGTTTGGCACCACGGTATTTTGGACCTCTGTGTCAACGACCGCCGTACCTTGATCTGTCGTCTGACCGATTGGGAAGAACAGCAAAAAATCGAGCTTTCCTGCTTTGTGAAGGATGGGGAATGCGATTTTTCTATTGCGAAATAAGTTATCAATTCCTTGATAGAAGAAAACGAAAGAAATTATCGGCGGCGGGCAAAAGCCCGCCGCTTTCTATATGGGATATTGAGTCTATAAACAGAAATTTATCTGCGCAAGTCGGCAATGCCGACTTGCTTTATGGCGGGGGGCTTCCCCCCGCCATAAGCCACCCCCCAAATCTCGCCATGGCGAGATTTGTTGAGGTTCGATTCACCGCACATGTCGCTGAATCGAACATTTATACACCAATAAAGCTTGTGCTGCAATTTAGTTTGTCAGGGTTCCGCCCCCGACACGACGGGTTCCTTTGGTACACGCCAAAGGAACCAAAACGTGCCCCTCGCCGGGGAGGCTATACGTATCTTAAAAGTTGGATCCTAACGGAGTACAACGAAAATATTAGTTTCTGCCAAA
>CALWNT010000074.1 GCA_944382885.1 uncultured Clostridia bacterium
GGAAAATCCAAAAGTTTAGATTTTCCCACAATGCTTATCTTTTGGTCTTTGGTTCGGAATAGTGTAGTGCTGGCGGTCTATCTCTTGTTTTCGGTTGCTTGCTTCCTTACCGTACATGAGCATTCTGTCGGGGATTATACCTATTATGATGATCCGGAGGACCCCACGGGGTTCGAAAAAAATAATGTCCTGTTCCTTTATCCGGAATTTGGAGATAAACTGATCATCGGCAAATTTTGTTCTATCGCCAGCGGAACCAAGTTTATGATGGGGGCGGCAAACCATCGGATCAGTTCAGTCACCACCTATCCCTTCAGTGTTTTCGGCGGAATGTGGGAAGAAAGGGTACCGCCTCATCTGTCTCAGCTTCCCCGCAAGGGCGATATCATCGTGGGGAACGACGTGTGGTTTACACCGGGAATGCCGAATCCTTCCCGGTGTAAAAATCGGGGATGGAGCGATTATTGGCGCCTATTCTGTAGTGACCAAGGACGTTCCTCCCTATACCGTAGTGGGAGGAAATCCGGCGCGCTTTCTCAAAAAGCGATTTGACGACGAACTGATTGATTTGCTGTTGCGCCTACGGTGGTGGGATCTTCCCGCGGAAAAACTCCTGGAGATTCTGCCGCTTTTATGTGACAGCAATCTGGAGCGGGTCAAGGAAGCGGTTTCCGAAATGCTTTCATAAGTTGTGGAGGCATTCTTTCTTCCGGTTCTATCTGTTCCCAATAAAAGCAGCTTATATGAGAATTCTTAAAAAGAAGCCTGAGTCTATCAGGCTTCTTTTTTTGCCTCAAAATAAAAAAATAGTTGACAAACCGCGAAAAAAGAGATATGATATAGAAAAAGAACAAATGTTCTTTGTGATAAAAAATAATCTCATGGTCTCAATCCGGCGCTTTTCCGGATAAAGACTTTGGGGAAATGGTTAGATGATGACAGAGAAAGGATGTAGAAAGAAATGAAAAATATTTGGATCTTAATTGGTGTGATTGGATTCTTTTTCTTATTGGGCACTGCAGGAAGTGCAGATTTAGCTCGTATCGAGCTTTCCACTTTGCTTCTTCGCTTTTTGGCAAGTTTTGCTATGATGGGGGGAAGTGCTCTTCTGTATCGCCGGGCACAAATTCAGGAGGCCAAACGCCGCAGAAGGATTCAAAGGAAAAAACAGCTGTCCCATACCCATCAGGCGGCCTGAATGTTTTAATTTGCTGGTAATCTGATTTGCTCTCTTGCTATAAAATCACGATGATCCATCATGATTGCGCAAAAATCCCAATCGAAAAACAGGCTGGAAAAGTCTTCAGCATGCTTTTCGATTGGGATTTTTGCAGCAAAGAAAGTGGTTTATGGAGAACCCATTCACTGATGATTCAGTGCGGGTAAGAAGTAAGCTTATGTTAGATTCCTTTTGATTGTTCCCCGGTTATTGTCCAATAGATACCGGCTGATCTTTTTTTAACTGCAAACGCAGGCGGTCGGCGATCATGGCGATGAACTCTGAATTGGTTGGTTTTCCTCTTCCGGTATGTACTGTGTATCCGAAATAGGAGTTTAAAATGTCTACGTCTCCGCGGTCCCAGGCGACTTCGATACCATGCCGGATGGCCCGTTCTACCCGGGAAGAAGTGGTCTTAAATTTTTTCGCCACGGCGGGATAGAGGATTTTCGTAACGGAATTGATCATTTCGCTGTCCTGAATCGAAAGAATGATGGCCTCTCTCAGGTAATGGTAACCTTTGATATGGGCTGGAACGCCGATTTGATGGATGACCTCTGTTACTAAAATTTCGATATCCGCTGGCTGAGGATTATTTTGAGACAGTTTTATACTGCTGATTTGACTGGTCAGAGAAACAATTTTGTCACACAGGAGATTCAGTTCAAAGGGCTTTACCATATAGCAGCTGGCGCCATTGCGCATCATTTCTTTTTCCAGATAAGCGGTTTCATAGCTGCCTGTTACGACAAAAAAGGGAGCCTTACCCGCCTCGTGTAAAAAGGATTTAAGAATCCCCAAAGCATCGATATGGGGCATCATGCTGTCCATCACGACTACGTCGGGAGATTGTGTCCGGATGGCTTCAAAAATAGAAATTCCGTCCTTGGGTTTCAAAACAACTTCGAAATTTCTCTTTTCCAGCAGTTCCTTGCATACAATTCCGAAATTAAGGGTATCGTCTCCGATAAGTACTTTGATGTTGTTTTTCATTAGAAATCCTCCTAAATTGTCTCCATGATCAGAAATTGAGTTTCTTTCTGATTATTCTTTGAAAACTGGAAATTTAATACTTTAATTGTAAAATTATGGAAATTAACGTGAGTACATATTACCAAATATTTACAATTATTGCAAGAGGTTTCAAAAAACAAAATGGTAAAAATTGGATTTTCGGAAAAATCAACAGAATTTATTTTATTGATTTGGTAAAAAATTCCAAGTGATTTCATGGGAAGTTATCAAATTCTTTTCTTTTCGCAGAGAGGTTGGAAAAAGCGAAAAACATTTGGGGAATTTCTGGAAAAGGAAAACGCACTTTATCTGTTTATTTGTCGCGCAGAAGGTTTCTCCTGTGCTCTCCTGTCGCAACGGAAATGTGTCTGTTTCATTCGTTCTGCTTTTTATTTTATCAGGAATCTTTCTTTTCAAGAAAGAAGAAAATTTTTTTGGGGGCCATCCCTGATGCGTCTGCTTTATTAGGCTGGTCAACAAAATTGAGAGGTTCAAAAGCAGATGAAACGCTTCGATTAAACGCCTTGAAGGCTTAGACCAATGCTGTTAACTGCTTTTCTATTCAGATTGGATTGAATTCCATAATTCGAAAAACAAGCCAGAAGAAATCTGCTGTTTCTTCTGGCTTGCGGAATGATTAGGAAGCTTTTTCATAGGCTTCGATATTTTTAGAGTTTTCATACATATTTTCTGCGAAGATACCAAATCCCTTTTCCGGATTATTGACAAAAACATGGGTTACGGCGCCAACCAGTTTGCCGTCCTGAAGGATGGGGGTGCCGCTCATTCCCTGCACGATCCCCCCAGTCAGTTCCAGCAGCTCGTCGTCTGTTACCCGGATCACCATATTTTTGATTTTATTTTTAGGGTTGTAGTCGATCGAAGTGATTTGGATGTCGTACTCTTTTAGCTCTTCGTGATTCAGCTTGCATAAAATGGTGGCTTTACCCGGCTTTACTTCTTGTTTTCTTGCCATGGGGTAGGCTTTGGCACCATTATGGAAAGACTCGTCGAAGAGCTGGCCGTAAATTCCGGTTTCGTTGTTGTTGACGATGGTTCCTACTGCGGTATTTGAGGTAAAAGTGCCCAACAGTTCTCCGGGATTTCCCTTTTCTCCCCGATGGATGTTGTGTACCTCTACCTCGCAGACCTCTCCAGATCCAACGGACAGAATTTCACCGGTATCAATATCGCAGATGGCATGGCCCAAACCGCCGAATACATTGGTTTTGGGATCAATATAGGTGATCGTACCGATGCCCGCGGCACTATCCCGGATCAAAATTCCCGTTTTGTAGGTATTGTCACCTACCGAAAGTACTGGGTTTACTGTGAATTCCTTAGTGCTGTTCCCCCGTTTGACGGTAAAGCAGAGAGGTTTTCCATTGCTTTCT
>CALWNT010000075.1 GCA_944382885.1 uncultured Clostridia bacterium
AAGCTATGCGGGGAGCCGCCCCGCACGCGGCCTACTTTTGATGTCCAAAAGTAGGCAAAAGGACATTCCTCAAACGCCGGAATGGCTTATTACGGGTCTTTGAAGTTAGCTTCTAACGGAGTACAACGAAAAATATTAGTTTCTGCCAAAATAACCGTCAGCCCGAGGGATAAACTAAATTTTTCCTTCTTCACATGGTTAGGAGAACACTTGTTAGACCCACACCACAGCCCCCGCGGCGACTGAGCGGCGCCCTTTTTCTCAATAGTTGGGCAACTCAATAAATTGAGTCGCAAAATTGAGCCGGGGTGTGGGGGTCGGTACCCCCACAGGAAAATAAATTCTCGTTTATCTGACCTTCCGCAAAACTTCCGTTAGAAGCGAAAGAAAGAAGAGAGCTTTCAATACAGACATAGAAAATAAGCATCCGTGTGATACCATCACACAGATGCTCATTTATGTTACGAATACCGCCCTGCTTCCGGCAGTGTTCTGGTTTGAGTTTTAGTTTTCTTTTGTCTGGCGTTTTTTGGCTTCTAAATCAGCCAAAGCGTCTTTCCGGGAGAGATTGATTCTGCCCTGATCGTCGATTTCCAGAACTTTTACGACGATTTCATCTCCGACAGAAACGACATCTTCTACTTTTTCCACTCTTCTATTTTCCAGCTTGGAAATGTGGACAAGACCTTCTTTACCTGGAGCAATCTCTACAAAGGCACCGAAGTTCATCAGACGGGTAACAACGCCCTTATAAATTGCGCCCACTTCTGGATCGTTGGCAATGGTTTCTACCATATAAAGCGCTCTCTGGGCATTATTTAAGTCAACGCCCATGATGACGCAAAGGCCGTCGTCGTCAATATCAATTTTAACGTCGCATTCCGCACAGATCTTCTGGATCACAGAACCGCCCTTGCCGATAACATCTTTGATTTTATCAATCTTAATTTTGGTCTGCAATACTTTCGGAGCGTACTGATTGACTGTTTCGCGAGGAGCAGGAATTGCTTTGAGCATGACTTCGTCCAGAATATATTCTCTGGCTTTTCTGGTTTTGGCAAAAGCCTCACGAATAATATCCATTGTCAGACCGTCTACCTTGATATCTACCTGGATTGCGGTAATTCCCTTGTGAGTACCGCCTACCTTAAAGTCCATATCTCCATAGAAGTCTTCTAAGCCCTGAATATCTACCATTGTGGTGAAAGTACCGTCCTCTTTGGTAATCAAGCCGCAGGAAATACCAGCAACAGGAGCTTTGATCGGTACACCAGCATCCATCAGGGCGAGGGTAGAACCGCAGATAGAACCCTGAGAAGTGGAACCATTGGAGGACAATACCTCAGAAACCACACGAATCGCATAAGGGAATTCCTCTAAGCTCGGCAGAACCGGAACCAAGGCTTTTTCCGCCAGAGCGCCGTGACCGATCTCACGTCTTCCGGGACCTCTGCTGGGACGGGTTTCCCCGACAGAATAAGAGGGGAAGTTATAGTGATGCATATAGCGTTTGGTCTGGATTTCGTCGATTCCATCCAGATTCTGAACATCTCTGATTGGGCCTAAGGTTGCTACAGAAAGCACCTGAGTTTGTCCACGGGTAAACAGACCGGAACCATGGACCCGGGGAAGGAGCCCTACTTCTGCCGCCAGAGGACGGATCTCTTCCATGCCTCGTCCGTCTACACGTTTACCTTCCAACAGCCAGTTGCGGACGATGTATTTTTGCAGTTTATACATACATTCATCCAATTTTACCTTGCTGTCCGGATATTTCTCTTCCAATTCGGTGTATACTCTGTCGTAAATCGGCAGGAGACGTTCATCCCGAACCAGTTTGTCGTCGGTGTCCAGAGCGACTTTCGTATCTTCCAGAGCGATCGCCTTGACGTCGTCGAACATCTGTGGGTCTACTTCTTGGGATTCAAAGGTGAATTTTTCTTTTCCGATTTCTGCCTGAATGCCGGCAATGAAGTCAACCATTTTTTTGATTTCCTCATGTCCAGCCGCAATCGCCTTAAGCATAGTCTCATCGTCTACTTCGTTGGCACCAGCCTCGATCATAACGATTTTTTCTTTTGTTCCCGCAACGGTGAGGTTCAGATCAGATTTTTCTCTCTGCTCGGTAATAGGATTGAGAACAATTTCACCGTCCACTAAGCCTACGCTGACAGTAGCGATCGGACCGTTAAAGGGAACGTCGGAGATAGACACCGCGATAGAAGCGGCGATAGAACCAGTGATTTCCGGAGAATTGTCAATATCGGTAGCCAGAACGGTCATCACGATAGAAACGTCGTTTCTCATATCCTTTGGGAAAAGGGGACGCATCGGACGGTCTACCATACGGGAAGTTAAAATCGCATTTTCGCTGGGACGGGATTCTCTTTTCAGAAAAGAGCCCGGGATTTTACCAACCGCATAAAGTTTTTCTTCATAATCCACAGAAAGGGGGAAGAAATCTACTCCTTCTCTGGGAGCTGCAGATGCGGTAACGTTTGCCATTACTACGGTCTCACCGTAACGAACCCAGCAGGAACCGTTGGAAAGCTCACAGGTCTTTCCGGTTTCTACTACGAGGGGACGTCCGGCAAAGGTCGTTTCAAAAGTGCGCGGATTTGTAAGCATAGTATGCCTCCTAAAAATTAAATTTATTTACAATAGGCGGCAGGCTTAGCAATAAATCCTGCCGGATAGAGAAACCTTCTATCCGGTACGATTTAATGCTAATATCCTACCGTACCCTATGAAAATCGAATTGTGCTTATAGAACAGAAAAGGCGAAAAGGCAGATGAAATCCTTCATCTGCCTTGGTATCCTCTTACTTACGCAAGCCTAATTTCGCAATAATCGCACGGTAACGTTCGATGTCAGTTTTCTTTAAGTAATTGAGCAAGTTACGGCGATGACCAACCATTTTCAGAAGACCTCTTCTGGAATGATGGTCTTTGTGGTGTACTTTAAAGTGTTCCTGCAGGTCGTTGATTCTTTTGGTAAGAACAGCGATCTGAACTTCCGGAGAACCGGTGTCTGTCTCATGGAGACGGTTTTCAGCAATAACTGCGTTTTTTTCTTCTTTTCTCAGCATATTTTTTCACCTCATTAAAATGTCATCCAGACTGCTCTGGATGCAGCTTTGTCACAGTGAAGGGCCAGGTAAACTCCGACTATAGCTTTTTAAGGCATTCGGCTTAATCCACTTACCGTGGCAAAGTGTATATATTATAGCATGTATTTTTTATTTTGTAAAGAGATGTTTGAAAAGAAAAACGCATTATAGCATATTTACTGTTTGCAAGACGACAAAAAGCGCTTCAGCACGGCTTCGTCGGGAGATTGTGTCAGAGAAGAGGAACCCAACTCCCGGATCAGATCAGAGATCACTTTTAAATTTTCGATTGGCGTACCATAGGGAACCGCATCTCCCGTGCTTAAAATAAAGCCGGTCTTGTTTTCCACCTTCCGAATGATTTCTTCTGTCATTGCAATAGTATCATATTTTGAAATCTGAGACAAGTGCGGCGGGTCAATTCCGCCGATCAGAACTTTATCATTTCCCAAAATTCTTTTGGCATCCCAGGAATACAGGTCTCCGGTATGGGGCGGACAAACTGAGTCCAGACCGTCCTGCCGTCCTTTCGCGATTTCATCAATAAATCCGGTGAGCTTTCCGCACATGTGGGTGATAAAATGCTTTCCTTCCTGATGAACCAGGTCGGCATAGTCATTGATCATAGGGAAAGAGTAATTTAAAAACATGGATTTGCTCATGACGGTAGTAGAGGTATCCTCGTAATCGAAAATAAAATCACAGGGATATTCCAGCAGCGCCTGATATTGGCGCAGGTTCCTTTGATGCATAGTCTCAAGCAGTTGGTCCATTTCTTCGGGATAGTCCGCCATCAGATAGACGGTGTTTTCCACTCCGCTCAGTGCCTGAAGCAATTCCTGAATTGGGCTCATATTTCCGCTTAAAGTAGCCATCCCCATTTCCCCGATTTTCTGATCTCGTTTCCGAAAGACGTCAATCTGGGGTTCATACCGGGTATGCTCAGCGATAAAAGAAAACAATTTCGCGTCTTCAATAGATTCAATCAGATGTTTGCTGATATAGGAGGTGTTGCCGGAATTGGTCCGTTCCTCATAGATACTGCCAATAGGAGTATCATAATAGAGCCTGGAACCTTTTGCGGTACTTTCCGTACGGATTTCTACCTGTTGATAGATGGGATTCGGCCCTGCGACATGGCGCTCCATAAAATCGCAGCCGATCAATCGGGCGGCTTCCAGAATATCGATATTGAGTCCTTGGTTTGGCAGAGAGCTGATAAAATAGCCATCCATCAAGGGAGAAAATGGCAGCCGGTCAGTAGGTTTAAGATGAAAGGCAGCGATTAGCCGCTCCCTGTTGGTCATCTGAGAAAAAGACGGCATAAAACCCCTCCTAATGTACAATAAGACCAAAAATAGAAAACGATGCTTCCTCTTTAATTATAGTAAAAGATGCTACAAATAGAAATAATAATAAGATAAAAAGATGAAATATTACCAAAACAGACAGAATAATAAAATTTTTTCCTGCAATTTAAGCAGTATATCGTAGGGAAAATCTGATAAAAAAGAATATAAAAAACGGACTCCTTTTACTTTTGAGGAAGTAAAAGGAGTCTGATATATTAGAACTATAATCACCAGCATAAACAGTTATGACTTTGATCCGCGGAGTTTTTCATTGACTCGATACCCTAAAGTCATCAGGCTATCGCTTAAATGAACATTTTCCACGATTACATCGTCATATTCCAACGTAAAGTCATAATGGCTGAAATTCCAGAAGCAGCGAATACCGCAATCTAACAGGCGTTTGCCTAAGGATTCCGCCGCAGCTTTCGGAATACAGAGAATGGCGACTGTAGGCTTCCGTTCTTCGCAGAAGGACTGAAGTTCAGAAGTATCCATAATCTTAATACCGGAAAGTTCCTTTCCAATTAAAGAAGGATTGCTGTCAAAGAGTCCAATCAGTCGAAAGCCGCGTTCTGCGAAATTCATATGAGAAGCGACGGCCTTTCCCAGGTTTCCTACCCCAATCAGGATAGCGTCCAGTTTGTGATCCAGCCCTAATATTTTCGCGATTTCCTCATACAGGGAAACTACGTTGTAACCATAGCCCTGTTGTCCGAACCCGCCGAAGCAGTTCAAGTCCTGACGGATTTGAGAAGCGGTCAGCCCCATCCGTTCGGATAGTTCCCGGGAAGAAATACGGGTACAACCAGATTTTTTGCGCTCTCCTAAAAAACGTTAATAGCGGGGGAGCCGCCGGACGACGGAAAGTGATACAGAAGGTTTTACAGACAATTTTACAGCCTCCTTTCTTCATGGAATATGCCCTGGAAAAATGGCCGACAAGAAAACTCCCTGATAAGGATGGCTTGCGCAGCTTGCCATCCCTGGATTCCTGTACGCACAAAGCCGGGATGTTTTCGTGTTTTGCCCCCTGGGCAAAATGTCGGCCGGCCTTTATGGCCGACAAGAAAACTCCCTGATAAGGATGGCTTGCGCAGCTTGTCATCCTTATTATGCCATCAGCTTATCCAAACGATTTCTGATTTCGTTTAAGAATTCCTCAGTGCCTACTTTTTGTTTGTTTTCCAGCTTGGAAAGCACATAGAGGTCGCCGGTCATAACGCCGTCTTCAATGGTCTGGATTGTTGCTTTTTCCAGGTTATCCGCAAAGCGGCACAGATCGGAAATACCATCCAGCTCGCCGCGTTTTCTTAATGCCCCTGTCCAAGCGAAAAGGGTAGCCACAGAGTTTGTAGAAGTCGGTTCGCCCTTTAAATGCTTGTAGTAATGGCGGGTAACAGTACCGTGAGCGGCTTCGTATTCATAAATGCCGTCCGGAGAAACCAGAACGGAGGTCATCATACCAAGGCTTCCGTAAGCGGTGGCGACCATATCAGACATGACGTCTCCATCGTAGTTTTTACAAGCCCAGATATATCCTCCCTCAGAACGGACTACACGAGCAACCGCGTCGTCAATGAGGGTATAGAAGTATTCGATTCCGGCTTCCTGGAATTTTTCTTTGTATTCCGTATCAAAAATTTCCTGGAAAATATCTTTGAAACGGTGATCGTATTTTTTCGAGATGGTGTCTTTGGTAGCAAACCAAACATCCTGTTTGATGTCCAGCGCGTAGTTAAAGCAGGCGCGGGCAAAAGAAGCGATGCTTGCGTCAATATTGTGCAGTCCCTGAATGATACCGGGAGTTTTGAAGTCATGGATCAGGCTTCTTGTTTCGTTGCCGTCTTTGTCAGTGACTACCAATTCGGCTTTACAGCCGCCGTCCACTACCATTTCGGTGTTTTTATACACATCCCCATAAGCGTGACGGGCGATGGTAATCGGTTTGGTCCAGGTGGGGATATAAGGGGTGATCCCTTTTACGATAATGGGAGCCCGGAATACCGTACCGTCCAGGATCGCACGGATGGTGCCGTTGGGAGATTTCCACATCTCGCTCAGGTTGTATTCGGTCATACGCTGAGCGTTTGGAGTAATGGTAGCGCATTTTACCGCAACGCCGTATTTTTTGGTGGCTTCCGCGGAGTCTATGGTTACCTGGTCTTTGGTTTCGTTTCTATGTACCAGACCTAAGTCGTAGTATTCTGTTTTTAAATCAATATAAGGGGTGAGCAGGGTGTCCTTGATCATCTGCCAGATCACTCTGGTCATTTCGTCCCCGTCCATTTCCACCAAGGGAGTTTTCATCTGAATTTTCTCTGCCAAGGGAAAGACCTCCGTTCTTGTAATTTTTACAGTGTTCCGGGAAAGGGGCCCTTTCCCGGAAAGGCATTATTTATTGTTTTCTTTGGTGTAATTGAGCAAACCGCCTGCCAGAAGGATATCTTTGGAACGTCCGGACAGGTCGGCGTTGACCGGAATCAAAAGGTTTTTCGTTACGTTTTTCACTACAATGGGCTTATCATTTACGATACAGTCTTTTACATCCGGAATCTCCAGCTCGTCGTTCTGGTCGATCTTGTCATAGTCCGCCTCATACTGGAAGGTCAGAGGAAGGATACCAGCGTTAATCAGGTTAGAACGGTGGATTCTTGCGAAAGATTTGACCAAAACAGCCTTGACGCCCAGATAGAGAGGAACTAGCGCCGCATGTTCACGAGAAGAACCCTGGCCATAGTTGGAACCGCCCACTACAATGCTCTTTCCTTCTTCCATCGCTCTCTGGGGGAAGGTGGTATCGCAAACGCCGAAGCAGAACTGAGACAGGTAAGGAATATTGGAACGGTAAGGCAGAATTTTTGCCCCAGCCGGCATGATATGGTCGGTGGTAATGTTGTCGCCCACCTTCAGCACAGCTTTCGCAGCGATGCTGTCAGCCAATGGAGTGGTAACCGGGAAAGGCTTGATATTGGGACCTCTTAAAATCTCTACCTTGTCTGCATCTTCCACGGAAGCCGGAGGTTCGATCATATTGTCGTTGATTAAGAATTTTTCCGGAATCTTGAATTCCGGCATTTCTCCCAGATATTGGGTAGGATCGGTAAATACGCCGGTCAAAGCAGAGACCGCAGCAACCTCTGGGCTTACCAGATAAACCTGTCCGTCCGCAGTACCGGAACGTCCTTCGAAGTTGCGGTTAAAGGTTCTTAAAGAGATACCGCCGCTGTTGGGGGATTGTCCCATTCCAATGCAGGGGCCGCAGGCACATTCCAGGATTCTGGCGCCGGCAGAGATGAGATCGGCCAAAGCGCCGTTCTGAGCCAGCATGGTAAATACCTGCTTAGAACCGGGAGCGATGGAAAGGCTTACGTCCGGATGGCAGGTTTTGCCTTTGAGGATAGAAGCGACCTTCATCAAGTCGATATAGGAGGAGTTGGTGCAGGAACCGATGCAGACCTGATCGATTTTATTTCCCGCAAGCTCGGAAATCGGCTTAACATTGTCGGGAGAATGGGGACATGCTGCCAGCGGTTTCAGCGCGGCCAAATCAATGGTAATCACTTTGTCGTATTCCGCGTCGTCGTCCGGCTTTAATTCTACCCAGTCGTTTTCTCTGCCCTGTGCCTTTAAAAATTCCAGGGTGATTTCGTCGGAAGGGAAGATAGAGGTGGTAGCCCCAAGCTCTGCACCCATATTGGTGATGGTAGCACGCTCGGGAACAGTCAGAGATTTGACCCCTTCTCCGCCGTATTCAATCACTTTTCCCACGCCGCCCTTGACGCTGAGCACACGCAGAACTTCCAGGATGACGTCTTTTGCAGAAACCCAGGGGGAAAGCTTATTTAAAAGATTGACCCGTACGGTCTGGGGGCAGGTGATATAGTAAGCGCCGCCGCCCATGGCTACGGCTACGTCAAGACCTCCCGCGCCGCAGGCGAACATCCCGATGCCTCCGCCGGTAGGGGTATGGCTGTCAGAACCAATTAAGGTTTTTCCCGGTTTTCCGAAACGCTCTAAATGAACCTGATGGCAGATACCATTGCCCGGACGAGAAAAATAAATCCCGTGTTTTTTGGCAATTGAACCGATAAAGCGGTGGTCGTCTGCGTTTTCAAACCCGGATTGTAATGTATTGTGATCGATATAAGCGACAGAACGTTCTGTTTTGACACGGTCTACTCCCATTGCTTCAAATTCCAGGTATGCCATTGTTCCGGTAGCATCCTGGGTCAGCGTCTGGTCAATTTTGATACCGATTTCGGTGCCCTTTACCAGTTCGCCGTCTACAATGTGTTCTTTTAAGATTTTTTCAGCAATCGTATAACCCATCGAGAAAAACCCCTTTCAATTTGGAAGAAAAATAGCTGCTGCCTGTTGTGAATACTCCGCAACAGCAGATTTTATACAGGACAATTGTATAATATTTAACAAAGTATGTCAATGCTTTCGCAGTTTAACAAGATAAATTTTCGGGTTGCGTTTTCAGGGGAAAAAGAGTAAAATGAAAATATTCTTTTGATTGGTTAAATATAGATTCTCCGCTAAATTGCGTTCTTATTTTCCCATTGATCTCGCCACCGGTACAGCCAGTCAAGTTGATTGTCTATATCTGTCAGATCGAGGCAATCCAGTCCAAATAATTCCATCACCGTAGCTTGCGTTGAAAAATGCTGAATCGCGATCAGTGCGTAAAAGGCATCTGCTTCTGCTTGACTGAGGACACTGTATTTCTGATATTCCGGGAGAAACCTTGAGAGTATTTTATTCGACCGATCGAAGTTGCGCTCATCAAAATGAAAATACTCCGTCATATCGCATATCAATGTGGGATCGTACATTGGAAACCCCTCGCAGGATGTGTCAAAATCATGTATATACAGTTTACCATCAGATGATTTGCGTATATTTCCAGAGTACATATCGCCGTGACAGTATCCTCGTGGCAAATCCTTGATTTTTTTCCAAAGGAAATCACCGTATTTCACATATTCCTCTATTCTCGGGTATTGTTTTTTTCGGAGGATTTCCAGATACCTTCCGATATAAAAGTGTTTATCCCGCTTCACAAGTTCCCCGGGATAATCTTTCATTACTTGGTGAAGCCTGCCGACTAACGCGCCAATTGCTTCAGCGTCTTGTTCTGGATCGCAGTCGTCGCCCTCAATAAA
This sequence comes from uncultured Clostridia bacterium, assembly GCA_944382885.1. Classification (GTDB taxonomy): domain Bacteria; phylum Bacillota; class Clostridia; order Oscillospirales; family Ruminococcaceae; genus Massiliimalia. The sequence continues at coordinate 9,634 of CALWNT010000075.1, forward strand.
CTCATAAAGGATCAGCAGCCTATTTTGTGATTTTACGTATGGTAAGTTTTCTTTTGTAAGGATGATAGGCGGTACTGGAAAATCACGTTCTTGTAAAAACAGTTGAATATCAGCACCGGTAATCGCAGTGTCAAAAAGTGAAGGCTTTATTACACGAAGAAAGTATTTATGGGTATTAGAAAATAAGGTGTAAGACGTGCTGCCCATATCCCGTGTGAATTCGATGCGCTTAACATGAATCGGATAATTTTCATTTACTGTTTTCATCAATTCTTCCATAAGATCACCTCTCAAAAAAGGAACATAAACTCGTTGCTTTTTGCGGTTTCATGATACCGTGCCGGCAGGGCGCAAGCCCGCTTCGGCGTCAGCCGGGAAAACCGCAGGGTTTTCTGTCATAAGGTTCAATGTTCTCGTTATGGTCGAAATCTTCGATTTCGGGTACCATAGAGGTTATTATACCACATAATACAATTTTTCTCATTATATGGACAGCAATTGCGTAAATAGAAATTTATCATTCTATTTAAAAAGGATTTCTTTATAACTATCTTTCAGAGAAAGAAGAAAGCTTCTGGGAGCACCGGCTCCCAGACCCCGGCACCTTTTGTTTGCCCAAAAGGTGGAAAGGGCCCTGCTCAATCGCCGCAGGGGCTTTGGTACGGGTCTAACAAGTGTCCTCCTAACTATGCCAAGAAGGAAAAATTTAGTTTGTATCTAGGGCTGATGGTTAATTGGGTAGCAACTAATATTTTCCACTGTACTTTGATAGGAGTCAACTTCAAAGACCCGCAATGAGCCAATTCCGGAAACTTCGCGCAAGCTGCGAATCTAGAGGAATGCCCTTTTGGTTTCTTTTGGGCAAGCAAAAGAAACTCGGGGTTTGGGGGGCCGACTGCCCCCATAAGCCAAGTACAGAACCGGCCTGGTTTTGTAAAATAAATTTCTGTTTATGATTACATTACACGATAGAAAGAAAGGGACGAAAATTGCAGCAAAACGATTTTTCTCAAGGAAAAGTTTCTAAAAATATTTTAAATCTGGCCATACCCATGACCTTAGCGCAGCTCATCAACGTGCTTTACAATGTAGTGGACCGAATCTATATCGGCCATATTCCGGAGGTGTCCATGCTGGCGCTTACTGGCTTAGGACTGACGTTTCCGATTATTACGATTATTACCGCCTTTGCCAACCTATTTGGAATGGGGGGCGCGCCGTTGTGCTCCATTGCCAGAGGAGGCGGAGAAAAGGAGCGGGGAGAGCGGATTATGGGCAATAGCTTTACTCTGCTGGTGCTTTCCGGCTTAGTTCTGACCATTGTCTGTCTGATTTTTAAAAAGCCGATTCTGTATCTCTTTGGCGCCAGTGACGATACCTTTCCTTATGCTGATGATTATATCACCATCTATCTTTGCGGCAGTATTTTTGTCACCCTTGGACTGGGAATGAACAGCTTTATTAACTCTCAGGGATTTGGAAAAACTGGTATGATGACAGTGCTGTTAGGCGCGGTCGCCAATATTATTTTGGATCCGATTTTTATTTTTGTCTTTGATATGGGTGTGAAGGGCGCAGCGTTGGCTACAATCATATCCCAGTTTTTATCCTGCTTTTGGGTGCTGAAATTTCTGACCGGTCCAAAAGCTATTTTTCGCCTTTCCCTCAGCAAAATGAAGTTGGATATCAAATTGGTAAAGGAAATCACCGCGTTGGGGATGTCCGGTTTTATTATGTCGGTGACCAACTCTGCGGTACAGATTGTCTGCAATGCGAGCCTGCAATTTTACGGAGGAGATCTCTATGTAGGAATTATGACAGTAATCAACTCCATCCGTGAGGTGCTTACGATGCCGGTGACGGGGATAACCAACGGGGCGCAGCCGGTACTGGGCTTTAATTACGGCGCTGGAAAATATCTGCGGGTGCGTCAGGGCATTAAATTTATGTCTATTGTCTGTATTGTCTACACGACCTTGGCATGGTTGGTTTTGATGATGATTCCGGAAACCTTTATCCACATGTTTAACAGTGATCCGGAGCTGATCAGAGAAGGAGTTCCTTCCCTGAATCTGTACTTTTTCGGATTTTTTATGATGTCCTTTCAGTTTTCCGGCCAGTCTGCTTTTGTGGGACTTGGAAAATCAAAATTTGCTATCTTTTTCTCCCTGTTCCGCAAGGTAATCATCGTAATTCCTCTGACGCTGCTGCTGCCGAATCTTTTCGGCTTAGGCATCAATGGGGTATTCCTGGCAGAGCCGATCTCCAACTTTGTAGGCGGGCTTGCCTGCTTCCTCACCATGATGGCGACACTGTGGAAATCTCTTGATCCTAAAAATGAGCCGAAATCCAATTATAATTTGTCTGACTAATTGCAAGCAAGCGAATCAAAACGCCCTATCTTTAGATAGGGCGTTTTGATTCGCTTTTAGAGAAACAATTCATTTGATTTTCTCTCACGAAAAAGTGGTTCCATTTTTTGAGCCGTTTCCCGCAGTGCTTGGGGACTTAGCGCTCTGGCGTGGGTTGGGCAGACCGAAATACACCGCATGCAGGAGATACATGTTTGCTCCAGCACAGAAGATGGATTTTCTTTCGGAATCGCTCCCGCAGGGCATTTTTCGGCACAAAGGCCGCATTTGGTGCAGGTTTCGTCCGCTTTTGGGTAAAATGGGATGGTGTGATACTCCTTGTAGGGGAAATGACCGGGAACCGTAACGTCCGCAGCAGTCTGACCGGATTCTAAATTGCTTTTGATCTTTTGGGAAAATTCCGTCAGCTGTCGTCGATCCTCTTCGTCGGGACGTCCGGCGGCAAACTGGCGCATGATAGAGTGCTCGGCAATGGCTGTAACCGCTGCGATACAGGTAAAGCCTCTGTCTGACGTAACTTTTTTGAGTTCCAGGAGGGTGTCCTCGTAAGCCCGGTTGCCATATACCACGGCAAGAATTGCTTTCGCACTGTTCCCCTGAATTCTTTGAAGCCGTTTCGCCGCAGTATCAGGCACCCGCCCGCCAAAGGAGGGAACCGCGATGATACATAAATCCTCCGGGGCAATGGAAAAGGAATCAAAATGGGCATTCGGGTCTGCTAAATCAATGGTTTCCCAGTTATCGTCCCAAGCGTCGCCAATCAGTGCTGAGACAGTTTGGGTTCCGCCGGTGGGGCTGAAATAGATTTGATATCTTTTCACTATAGATATTCCGTTCTTTTTCTCTATCGGGGTTATAAGCTTTAGGCTAAAACCGATTTATTTTTTCGCATTTTTTTCAACGGCCAGGGCCGCAAGATCTCCTGCTGCAGAAAACAGACAGAAGCCGGAAGCGGCGAGCAGATAGCACTGAATCATAGCGCTGTCCCACGCTGGGGAGAAATGGAAAAAATAGAATGCATAGAGGAAAACAAGGACGAGTTTCAATAGAGCCGAAGGCAGTCTTTGCATCCGTGACGCAAAAAGCTGAAACAGATAAAGAATCCCGCCGCAGAGAAATACAGCGGCATAAAACCAGAACATACCGCTCAGGTCATAGCTTGTTTGTGCAAGGGCTGTCAAAAAACTGAAAATGAAGTGCAAAAAAAGAGGAAGAACAGCCGAAATCAGTAAAAGCAGGACAGTCAAAAACATATGGCATTCCACCTTTTATAAATTCTATTATATAACTATAGAGTATACCGGAGATTCCATTCTGTCAATAAGACGGGCAATTATTTTTATTTTATTTAATGGCTTTCCCCAATGCGCCGAGATCAGAGAAAATATAGTCGGGCTGAACTTCGGAATGGACTAAATCCTCTTTTGCTGTTTCGCCGCTTAAGACCAAAATGGAGGTGATTCCCGCGACCTTCCCGATGGCAATGTCGGTGTAGAGCCGGTCTCCTACCATAGCGATCTGGGAGAGGGGAACGCCGGTTTTTAAGGAGGCGGATTCTGCGATATACCGGTTGGGCTTGCCGATTACCACATCCGGTTCTCTGCCGGTACAGGCCTTGACAAAGGCGATCATTCCGCCGATGTCCGGCATGAAGCCTCCTTCGATGGGGCAGTTGAAATCCGGGTGGGTGGCGATATAAGGAAGCCCCTCCCGGACAAGGTCGCACAATCTCCACAGCTTCTCATAGGTGAGGGTGGTATCAAACCCTAATACAGCGGCATCCGGGTTTTTGCTGTCTAATGAGATTCCTGCGGTGACAAATTCCTGTTCCAGAGAGGGCGTGCCCACCAAGTAGACCTTTTTTCCCGGCAGTTCTTTTTTGAGATAGAGGATAGCCGCTTCTCCGGAGGTCATTACTTTATCGTCGGGAAAGTCAAACCCCATTTTGGAGAGCTTTTTCAGATAATTCTCCCTGCTTTTGGAAGAATTGTTAGTTAAAAAGAGAAAATCTTTTCCGGGCGTTTCTTCCATGATTGTCACAAATTCCCTTGAGCCGGGCAACAACTGGTCTCCCAGATAAAAGGTGCCGTCCATGTCCAGCAGAAAAAGAGAAATGTCCTTTAAATCCTTCATTGTCTTTACTCCTTTTCGGTAAGTGAAATTATTTATGAAAATGTAAAGCGGGCGGAGCTTCCGTTTTTCCCCTGGGTTACCAGAAGCTTTGCAGGAATCTTTTCCCTCAGTTCGGAAACATGGGAGATAATACCGATATACCTGCCGTTGTCCCTGAGCTTCATCAAACAGTCGATGGCGTTGTCCAAAGCGCTGTCGTCCAGGGTGCCAAAACCTTCGTCAATAAAGACGGTGTTGATTTCCACGCCGCCGGAAATCTGAGTCATGACGTCTGCCAGTCCCAATGCCAGACAAAGGGCGGCCTTAAAGCTTTCCCCACCGGAGAGGGTAGAGACAGAGCGGTATTTTCCGCTGTAAGCATCGAAAATTTCCAGATCCAGTCCGGAGGAAGCATTGCCCTTTTCCCGTTCTTCCTTCCGCCGGAGAAAATAGCGGGAGGAGGTCATGACGTCCAAACGAAGATTGGTGCTTTGGATCACGCTGTCAAAGTAGACGCCCAATAAATACCGTTCAAAGGAAACCCTGCTTTGATTTTTCCCCGAGGCCACTTCATAGAGCTCATTGAGTTCGCTGTATTTCTGAGAAAGCCGCCGGTATTCGGGAAAGGTGCGCTGAAGCTTTTCAAACACCGAGGAAATGCTGTTTTGTCTGGCGAGAAGCCCTTCATACGCCTGATTTTTCTGAGCGAGTTTTTCTTCCAGGGAATGGAGGGCTTGCTCCATTTCAGAAAGATCAAAGGGGGAAGCGTCCTCATACTGTTCCTTTTGGAGCTCTATCTGCTGATTCAACCGAATCCATTCCTCTTCCTTTTGCCGCAGTTCTTCCTGCCGTTTGGGCAGGTAGGCCACTTCCGGCAAAAGAGCGAGAAAGGCTTTTTCTGTCAAGTTATTTTTTTGAAGAGCTTCCTGATATTTTGCTTCCGCGGCATGCTGTTCCTGACTTGCTTCCTGGGCTTGTTTTTGACAGGCCGCGGAAAGGGCGGAGAGCTGTTCTTTTTTGGCCTGAAGCTGTTCTAAGGCTTTGGCTTTTTCTGTATAATCCTTTTGCAGCTGCTGGGAATTCTCTCTGCGCGTCAGGATTTCCTGTTCCAGTTCTTTCCGGGAAAGGGACTCTTCTTCCAGCTGTCGGGAGAGCCGAATGATTTGATACTCCACACCATTCAGCTCTTGTCGGAGGGCGTTTAGGGCTTCTGGTTTCGTTTCTATTTCCGGATAGGAGGGAAGCGTTTCCAGCCGGGAGGAGACGTCTTTTCTCCTCCGGTTCAGCTCCTGCCTGAGAAGGCCGCCTTGTTCTGTTGTTTCTTCGTTCAGTTCCGGTGGATTGGGAAGGCCGGAAAGGGAGGAGCGCAGGGCAATGACGGCCTCCTGCTTTAAAAGGTTTAACCGTTCTGCTTCCGATTTTTCCCGTTCATATTGCTCCGCTGCGGAATTGACCTCTTCCTTGGAGACGGTTTCGGAAGAAAAGGCAGCGGGACTCGGATGAGACAGGGAACCGCAGACCGGACAGGGAACCCCCTCCTGTAAATGTTCTGCCAAAAAGGCTGCCTGATTTTCCGCAAACAGATGGGCACGTTGCTGCCACACTGCGAAGGCTTCCGACGCTTTTTGGTGTGCCTTTTCTGCCTTTTTCTGAAGCTCTTCCCAGTTTTTGAGAGAAACACAGGCTTTGTCAAGGCTGGATTCTTCCGCCTTTAGTTCCATCCAGTTGATTTTGAACGAAAGGTCTTTCTGTTTCTGCTGTTCCAGCTCCCATTCGTCATAGAGGGAAAGCTTTTGATGAAGCTGTTCGATTTCGGAGAGGGTTTGCGGTAAGCGGTCGTATTCCTGCTGCAGAGCTTCTTTTTGAGCCAGGAGAGCCGAGTGGCTTTCTTCTGTGGAAAGAAGCTCTGTAAGGGTTTTGTCAAGCTCCTGACGGGTATCGTTGACTTTCAAAGAAGCGGCGGAACTGGCTTCGTACAAGAGCCGAACGATTTCCAAAGCCTCTAAGGTGCGGCAGTATGCTTTTTGCTGCTCCCATTGAGAGCGTTCGGCGGAGAGCTGTTGGAACCGGGACAACAGGGTTTGGTATGCTTCATATCCCTGATTGAATTCCTTGGCTTTCGAAAGATCGATGGTTCCCATTTCCCTTCGAACAGCCTCAACCTGTTGCTGCAAGGATGTTTTTTCCTGCTGTAGAGAGAAAAGCAGCTGCTGCGTCAGGGAGGTTACCACGGTTTCATCGGAAAAATCCTTTTTTAATTCTTCTGACAGTTCGGCGGGGTCTTCTGAAGAAAGAGACTGGAGTAAATCATGGCAGGCGGATTTTCGCAAAAGTGAAATTTCTTCTGCCTGCCGCAGGAGTTTTTGATGACGGAGCTTAATCTGTTCGGTAAAGCGGTCGAAAAAGGCAGTGCCGAAAATTTTGCGCAGAATCTCCTGCTTTTGCAGGCTGGAATCGGTGAGAAACCGGCGGAATTCCCCCTGGGGGAGCATGACGATTTTTTTGAATTGGTCGGCGTTCAGCCCGAGTATCTCCTCGATTTTCCGATTGACTTCAGAAAGCCGTGTATAGACGCTGCCATCCTCTAAGGTGAGCTGGGCGGTGGCGCCCTGTTCGGTGAGATTGCCTGTCCGACGCAGTTTCATCTGCTGAGGAGTGCGGCGTATCTGGTAGGTTTTTCCCTGACTTTGAAAGGTGAATGAGACCCAGCTTTCTGTTTTGTCGTCGGCAAATTGGCATTTTAAACTGCCGTTGTCTCTTAGAGAGCCGCTGGCTTCTCCGAACAGAGCAAAACAGATTGCGTCAAAGAGGGCGGTTTTTCCGGAACCGGTTTTTCCGGTAATCAGGAACATCTTTTCCTGTCCCAACTGAGAAAAATCCAATGAGACCGGTTCGGCAAAGGGCAGAAAGGCGTTGAGTTCCAAGCGGATCGGTATCAATTTGTTCCCTCCATTTCTTTCATAATCTCCGTCACAAGCTGAGACTGGACGGCAGAAAGAGACTTTCCGGCAGTCTGACGGAAAAATGTTTCAAACAGCTTCTGGGGAGAATCCTGTTTGATTCGGCGGGTAAGGTCGCTGTTTTCCTTGAGCCGGGTTTGGTATTCGGTAAACTGTACTCCCAAGAGGTTGGGATAAATGCTTTTCAGACGCGCCGCTACATCTAAAACAGGCTGCTGATCCAGCAGATGGAAGTAAAAATAGTCTTCTCGACTGAGCCCTTGCGAAAAGGTCTGGGAGGAGATTTCCTCGAAGGTACCGGAAAGCACCTTCACATCCCTTAGAGGCTTGATCTTCTGAGGCGTCACGGTAAGGTTCCCCTTTTCCAACAGGTCAATCAGATAGAATTGTTTCTCCTGCCCGGCTTCGTCAATGGAATATTTTAAGGGAGAACCGGAATAAAGGGCGTTTTTAAGTCCCGTTTTTCTCCCGCCGTGAAGATGCCCCAAAGCGATGTAATCAAAAGCGGGGAGCACGGAAAGATCCAATAGCTCGCTTCCCCCTGCGGCGGCTTCCGCTTCATAGGGGTCGGTTTCCGGAAGGGAATCGGAAGAGGTATGCAAAGCACCGAAAAAACCGTGCATCATCAGGATATTTCTTTCGTTTGGAGAAACATCCTTTTTGAGATGTTCTCCAAGGAGACGAAAAGCATCCTGATCCGTTTTGATTTCTGCTTCCGGAAACAGGGTGCGAAGGGAAAAA
>CALWNT010000076.1 GCA_944382885.1 uncultured Clostridia bacterium
GGAGCTTCCAATCCGTATAATGTTGGTATCTTCTTGCATGGCGTTTTTGGCCCGCGTGACAGAATCTCTGCAATATTGGATGACATATTTGGCGTCTTGATATAAGGAACGCCCCGCCTTGGTTAAAATCAGCCCTCGGTGAGTCCGTTCAAACAGTTTGATCCCCAAGGAATCCTCCAGCAGATTGATTTGTTTAATTATCGCTGTAGGGGTAATATACGCTTCTTCCGCGGCTTTGTTAAAGCTGCCGGCGTCTGCTACGCGCAGAAAGGTTTCGAGCTGAGGATTATACATCATATACCAGTCACCGCCTTTTTCTTTTAGGGGCGTTTTTTCGGATGTTTTGCAAATTTACAGAGTAAACAGGTTGTTATCAGATTCATTCCTCAAGCAGGTATAAAAAACAATTTTATTATACCTATTCCACGGTAGATTTTCAAGCAGAAATCTGCTTTTAGCTGCTGTAATTTTCTTGCCTTGTAAAATCGGTATCTTTTTTTCATACACGGGAAATTTTTCTGTTTTGGCTGATTGAAAGCGCTTCGACAGCAGAAAGCGGAAGTAAATAGCAATTTATCTTTCTATTTACTTTAGTTACTACTCCTGTTTTTCTTTAACGGAAAAAAGAAAGCTTTGCGGGGAACCGCCCCGCACGCGGCCTACTTTTGAGCGAGCAAAAGTAGGCAAAAGAGCTTCACTCAGACGCCGTGAAGGCTTGGTGTGGGTCTTAAAAGTTGGCTCCTATCCGAGCACAGAGAAAAATATTAGCTTTTGCCAAATTACCGCCAGCACGAGCGATAAACTGAATTGTTCCTTCTTCACACGGTTAGGAGAACACTTTGTAGACCCGTACAGCCTCCCCGGCGAGGGGCACGTTTTGGTTCCTTTGGCGTGTACCAAAGGAACCCGTCGCGTCGGGGGCGGAACCCCGACAAGCCAAATTTAGAACTGGCTAGGTTCTATAAACTAAATTTCTATTTAAAACAAGGAAAAGACCCTGCTTCCCATCACAGAATCTTTCCCTCTTTGTTGATTTTATTTCTTTAAATAACCTTTTCCAATTCCGTTTTCAGATGTTTGATGATCCGTTTTTCCAACCGGGAAATATAGGACTGAGAAATGCCAATGGTATCGGCCACCTCTTTTTGGGTCATTTCTGTTCCGGTGCGCAATCCAAACCGCATCTCCATAATCTGTTTTTCTCTGGGATTTAAGTTTGAAACGCATTTTTTCAGCAAATCCTTTTCTACTTCCAATTCAATGTCTTTGTTGACCGAATCATTTTCGGTTCCCAGAATATCAGACAGGAGCAGCTCGTTTCCGTCCCAGTCAATATTCAGCGGTTCATCAATGGAGATGTCGTTGCGGGATTGGGTGTTTTTCCGCAGATACATCAGGATTTCATTTTCAATACAGCGGGAAGCATAGGTTGCCAGCTTGATATTTTTGGCGGGAGAAAAGGTGTTTACCGCTTTAATCAGCCCAATGGTGCCGATCGAGACCAAATCTTCTACATAGATACCGGTGGACTCGAACTTTTTGGCGATATAAACCACCAGGCGCAAATTATGTACGATCAGGGTTTCCCTGGCCTGTTGGGGATCGGTTTCCAACTTTTGAAAGGCAATTTTTTCTTCTTCTTTATTTAGGGGAGCCGGAAGTGTCTGCGCTCCGTTAATATAGTGAAGGGTATTGAACAATCCCACTTTTTCCAGCGTAATTACAATTCTTGAGTAAATCATATCAACCAGTCGCATAAGAATCTCCTTTTTGATTTAATTTTGAAATTTAGGAAAGAAGGGTGTCGCTGATAATCGCTTCCACATCGCCGTTGGAAATTGGCTGATCGGTTACGGCGATCAGAACTTGTTTTTCTATTTCTTTGCCTCCTTCTGAAACCAGCGCAAAGCGGTCGGGACGAAACGCAGGCAACGCCCCCTTTCCCACTACCGAATGCAGAGGAATCACCCTCAGCCTTGTTTCCCACAGAGGATCTTCTACAGGCTCCATGTTGTCGAAAAAGGGGATCAGCCGTTTGGGAAACAGATTTAAAACCGCGCCTTTTTCACACACCACGACCGGGAGTCCGCTCATGAGATCGGAAGTCTTGTGGCCGGTATCCACAAGCGCCCGCAAGAGAACATCCTTTCCGTTGCAGGATATCATAAGCCCTACCTGCTGCCGCTGCGGAACCCGTTTCTGCCAGAGATTTTCCAACAGCCAGAAAATTAAATAGGCCGCGATGGTAAAAAGAGCCAGTGTCAGCGCCGAGATCGGATAGTAGGCCACTCCATTTTGATAGATCATGCCGGCTGGGGAGACAAAGTACCATAAAGCGAAAGTGATCCCGCCGTATAGGAAACTGACACCGAAAAACAGCAGCCATTTATACCACAATCGCTTCAGCGGAGTAAATCCGAAGGCAATGCCTACCATTAGGAAAGACAAAACTACTTTTTCCGCGAACAGGACAAGGGGAACCATCTGCGGGAGTAAGATTGTCAGCGAACAAAGTCCGCCGAAAAGGGCGCTGAGAAACATGCGCCACCCTTTCTTTTTCTGATGCAGGATCTTGCCCACCGACATCAGCAGCAGATCATTGACAAATAGGTTGAGCAATACCAGGACGTCTATGTATAATACAGGTTTTGGCATCCACACACCGCCTTGATAGGATCAGAGCTCCAATGTTTGATCCCGATGCCTTTTCAGAGAAAAAGCAATTTTTGATCCGATTTCCGCCTGAAAATGCCCTGGGGAAATCCGCCGTTTACGGCTTGTATTTTCATTATAATGATTTTCGGGACGAGATTTTGTCGTTTTTAAGAACCAGAATCAACTTTTCACCCAAAATAGAGTTCTGTTTTCTTTCCGCAGAATGGTCTGGGTCTTTTTTTTAACCGGAACATCCTTCCTGTTTTAGCATAGAATAAAACGAAGCAGGAACAAAAGACAGCAATCGCGGCTGCTTGTCCGTTGAGGATGATGGAGCCGCTGTATCAGATTTTCATAAAAATGAGCTGCTTCAACCGATTTTATGATAATTGCTCATTGGCAAGGAGATGATTTTATGTTATGTTCAGAAAATTCGGTACAATCACGCAGCGATCGCATGTGCGATGAACACATTGGCGGTATGCCCTACCACACCCCTTGCTTTGATACCTGCTGTCGAAGAAACAGTTGCTGCGGTACGGAAAGGGGATTTTTTTCACAGAACAGACGCGCTTGTTCCGATCGGTATTCCGGACAGCTGGACAGGGATTTTGCGGGGAGCGGATGGACCTCTGCCTGTGAATATCTCTGCCATCGGAATCCATTCTGGCCTGAATTTACCCATCCCAGATGGCTGGAACGGGGAGAACTGTATAACCGTTATTCCGGCAGGGACGGGGGAAGCTGCGCCAGCTGACATGCTTTCTCTAAACAAGCAGACCATCAGCCGGCAAGCTGAGGTGATAAAAACTTCTCCTCCCTGTAGTCATGGGGATGAGAAGTTTTTATTTTAGTGAGGGGAAAAGGGGAGGAGCGTTTTGATATTTGAGGGAGAAAGACCGCCTTTTATCTGCTCCCACAGCCTTTCCTCCAAAAGGGAAACTCCTTCAAAACAGCTTGCATACCGAGGGTAGCATAGAAAAAAGAGGCCGAATTGGGAAGACATTCCCAATTCGGCCTCTTCTGCGTTATGATTCTTGATACGCTACAAACTCTTCTTTTAACAAACCTGTGATACATTCGTCTGTATATTCCTTTGTCGCCAGGCATAGCAGCCTTTTTCTTCTGATTCCTTCCTCCTGATAGCCCAATTTATGCTGCATGTTTTTAGATTTTACATTACCGGGGAAATATCCGTTTTCCATTCTGCGCAAACCCAATACCTCAAAGGCGTATTTGATTCGTGCGCTGAAAGCTTCTATCCCGTATCCGTTTCTTTGATATTTTTCATTAAGCCATATTCCGCCGCCGGCAGTTCCGTCTTTCAGATTGATCGATTCTATGGATGTTCCGCCAATCACTTTATTGTTTTCTTTCAAAACGATTGCCAGCATGATGTCTTTTCCATTTTCATCCAGCCATTTTGCATAGGAGAGAAAGCCCTTTGCGTGTTCTTCGGTATAGGGATAGGGAACACCCGCCAGCCACTTGGAAACCTGAATATTATTTAGCCCTTCTATTAAATCCTTCAGGTCTTCGTCTTTCCAGCTTCTTAAAAGGATTCTTTCGCTATCGATGATAACCATCTCTCATCCACCTCTCCCTTTTGCCATTATTTTTTATTCACAGATCAAAATAACGTGTTCGGATTTGCGTGATTTGGAAAAATAAGCATTACAAATCCAGAGTCAAATTGGAATCTTTCTTTAGAACCTCATCACGGCTTATATTTCAAGTAACTTGTTTTCATGATAGAAAAAACCTGTTAGAAAAGCAAGCTCTGCTTTTCTAACAGGTTTCACTGTAAATATGTCAAAGGGACATAGAAAATATTTTTCACAATCAAGCTGATGGAACAGAACTCACGCGACCCGCAAAAAGTTGGCAGCGACAGCGAGCCGTCGTGAAAGGCACAGGAAACCTGAAAAGTCGCTATAACTGAACAGGTGAGCCGAGTGTGACTTTTTGCGAAAAGGAGGAGCAGCGGCGTGAGCGCGCTCTGATTTTTATAAAAAATCGGAGCAAGCGATACAAAGCTTGCTCCGACGTGGCGGAGAGAGAGGGATTCGAACCCTCGATGCGCTATTAACGCATACACGAGTTCCAGTCGTGCGCCATAAACCAAGCTAGGCGACCTCTCCAGAATGATTTTTTCTCTGTCTGTCCATATTCACTAGACAGCTTTTATATTATATCTTGTCCGCTTTCATTTGTCAAGATTTTTTTGCTTTTTCTTTTCATTTCAGCCGCAATTCTGAAATAGATTCTATGCAGCTGCTCCCAATGATGTTTTGATCTCGCTTTGCAAACTGCGAAACGCCCTGGACTCCACAGAGAGGCTCTGAGCAAAACAAAGGCGGCAGAAAATCTGCCGCCTTTCCTCTCTTGCTGGGATTTGCCTGTCCTTGCAATCTTCTTCCGCTTTTTGGCTATCCAATCAGTTTTTTCACCCCGTCATATACGCAAAGGGCTGTTTCCGCCAGAAAATCGCATCCTTCAAGTTCCGACGGATTGTAACCGTAGCCGCAGCCGATAAAGGGGATCTGATTCGCTTTTGCGGCGTTCCAGTCATAGATACGGTCACCGACCATGACGGCTTTGTCCGGCTGCTGCTCCCATAGAAGATTTTGAAGGGTATCGTCCTTGATTTTTCCCGGGATCAGCGGCTGAATATGGTCGATATACTCGGCAAGATTCAGGATATTTAATACCATCGTGATGTAGCGGACAGAGGAATTAGAGCAGACAGCAGTTTCATAGCCGTCCTCCTTCAATTTCCGGAGCATTTGCGAGGTGCCCTCAAACTCTCCATGGTATTTTTGAATCAGCTCATTCTCATACCTGCCTGCAATTTCCAGATAGGCTTTCTGGGTCTGTTCGTCCGCGTGGGGAAGATAGAATTTTACATAGTCTACCGGTCGGGCGCCAAAATTTTTCATCACCATTTCATCCGTCACGCCGGTGATGCCGAATTCTTCCATGGCTTTCCTGTGAGCGGGAACGGCGTAGAGAGCAGTTTGGTTTAAAGTGCCGTCTAAATCGAATACTACTAATTTTTTCAAAAAGAACGTCCTCTCTTAGCTTATATTTTGTTTTATTATAGCAAATCCACCGCGCCCATTGCAATGGAGAACAGGTAAAAAATGTGTATATCGGAACAACATGTCTTTTCCTTTGAAACAATTGCGGCAAAAGAACACTCCCCCGCCTGTTTTTAGGGGCAGGGAAGCGAAAAAGCACTATTTTGTTTCAAACATACCAGTGACGGTAACCGCTTTATCGGTGCTGTCGTAAGACACTAAAACGGTACGGGTCGCTGCATCCCAGGAGAAGTCCATCGGAACATTGTTGCCGTCTTCATCCACCGCTTTTACGTCAACCACCGCTTGAGGCAGACGGGCGCGGACAAAGGCCTTGATCCGGTCGGCGGCTTTCAGTTCCATCGTAAAGCCGCTATCGGTGCAGTCTAACGCAAATACCCTTGCGGAACATCCGATGATACGGGTATCTACCTCCTCGATCTTGGAGAAGTCAAAGAGGATAGCGTTGCCGTCTGGGCCGATCTCTTTTCTGGTGATGATTTTGTAATCGTTTTCCAGCATATCAGCAAAGAGCCCTTCAAAGGATTTCGGCTCTTCATTGACGCTTTCATCCATAACCGCACTGATGATATAGGGACCGCGGTGCAGGGTAAGCTGGTTGCCGTATTCCCAGCTGGCGCCGCCCTGAGAAAGGATGTCCTTGACAAAGGTGCGGTACTGTTGAGCAAGCTCGTCGGTGAGGCTCAGCTTGGCCGGAGCGATGTTCCAAACTGCCAGGCGGCCCTTTCCTACAGGATAAACGCCGTCTTTCGGATTTCTGGGCAGCTCCAGCATCTCAAACAGGTGCTCTGCCGGATTCTGATAATTGGCTTTGCCGGTATTCCACCAGCCCTTGATATTGTGATAGGGGTCGCTGCCGTCGCCGATGTAGATCAGGGTTCCGCCCTGACGCACCCATGCGGCCAAGCCGTTGTTCACGTCGGGAGATTCCGGTTTCATATATTCATAGCTTAAGATCAGGTT
>CALWNT010000077.1 GCA_944382885.1 uncultured Clostridia bacterium
ATAGCTATGAATGTTACCCATATCTCCTAAAAAAGCCCCCTTGACAAATCTTGTCTCAAAAGGCGATTTTAAGTAAATACGCAAAGGAAAATCATTTTTCAAACCCCTTGTTTTTTGTAGACGACGGGTATTCCGGAACGAACTTTAACCGTCCGAGTTGGAGCGTGCTTTTAGAAAAAATCGAAAACGGCGAAGTATCAACCTTGATTGTCAAACAGTAGCAGGTATTTTGGAGCGTCCAGAATATCAAGGGCATACAGTAAACTTCAAAACCTACAAACAGTCCTACAAGAGCAAAAAGACTTGCTACAATCCCGAAGAAAAATGGCTTGTGTTCGAGAATACCCATGAAGCGATAATTGACGCTGACACATGGCAACGAGTGCAGGAATTACGGAAGAACAAACGCCGCCCGACAAGGACAGGAAAAACAAATATGTTCTCCGGCATTGTGCGCTGCGCTGACTGCGGCGAAAAGTTGTATTACTGCACAAGCAAGAATTTTGAAGCAAGGCAAGATCACTTTGTCTGCTCTACTTCAAGACTGAAAGGGAAAGAAGTTTGCCCGACGCATTTTATCCGCGCTGTGGTATTGGAACAGGGAGTACTCGCCCACATGAGAATGACGATTGCCTGTGTCGCTAAACACGAAGAACAATTCCGTAAAGCTATGGGAACGAAACAGAAAGCCGAAGC
The DNA here is from genome assembly GCA_944382885.1 of uncultured Clostridia bacterium. GTDB lineage: Bacteria > Bacillota > Clostridia > Oscillospirales > Ruminococcaceae > Massiliimalia. Next base: position 697 of record CALWNT010000077.1, read on the forward strand.
GAAAAGGGAACTTACAGCAAAGCGGCGGCAACTTACACAAGCGGAACGACGGATAGAAGAACTTGACCGGCTATTCAAGCGTATTTACGAGGATAACGCCAACGGGAAATTATCTGACAGCAGATTTCAAATGCTCTCTGACGATTACGAGCAGGAACAGGAAGAACTGCGTGAAAAGCTGTTGCGATTGAATGAAGAGATTAACCGGCAGGAAGAACAGGCAGAAAACATCGACAGGTTTATCGGCAAAGTAAGGAAGTATCTCGACTTGGACGAACTAACGCCCGCTATCTTAAATGATATGGTAAAGGCGGTATATGTTCACGCGCCGGACAAGTCAAAAGGTTATCGGGAACAGCAGATTGACATTTCCTATGACCTTATAGGAATACTCCCCGCGTCTTTACTGAATGACCTGCAAAACGGAGAAACGGCATAGCCGAGGCTACGCCGTTTCCCGAAAACAATTTTATGCTGTCTTATGAGTGCCGCCCGCAAGGCAGTTCTTTTTCAAAATCAGTATTAGGCATTTTTGAGCTCTTCTACCAACGCTCTGATCTTTTTCAGTTCTTCCGGAATCTGAATCTTCTGAGGACATTGTTCCATGCAGGAACCGCACTCGATACAATTTTCCGGGCCGCGGTCTCCGATCTTTTCCATATCCTCCAAAAAGACTTCTTTTCCGTTGTTCAGCTTATAATGGTTGTAAACGCGGAAAATTTCCGGAATGTTTACCGAAGCCGGACAGTCAATGCAGTACCGGCAGCCGGTGCAGGGCAGAGTGTTGACCTGCTTGTGAATCTGAAGGGCTTTCTGAAGCACGTCCTGTTCTTCCTCAGTTAAAGGCGCAAAGTCTTTCATGGTAGACAGGTTATCCTTCACCTGTTCTTCCAAAGTCATACCGCTTAACACAGTCAGTACATTCGGAAGGGAAGCGGCGAACTTGATCGCCCAGGACGCAATGGATTTCTCCGGATGGCAGTCCTTGAGCACTTTGTTGGCGTCTTCTGCAAGGCTGGCCAAAGCGCCGCCCCGGACAGGCTCCATCACGACGCAGGGAATATTATGGCGGCACAGCACTTCATACTGTTCTTTTGCCCGCTGAATTTCCCAATCCAGATAGTTGAGCTGAATTTGCGCAAAATCCCACTGGTATGTGGAACAGATTTTTTCCAGCACCTCCGGTGTATCGTGGAACGAAAAACCGATATTTCTGATCTTGCCCTCAGCCTGCTTTTGTTTGAGGAAATCATAGGTGCCTAGTTTTTTACAAAGCTCGAAACGTTCACCATTAAGGGCATGGATTAAGTAGAAGTCAAAATAATCCACCTGACATTTCTCAAGCTGGTCGTTGAAGATCCGTTCCATGTCCTCCGGAGTCTCGCACATCCAGATGGGAAGCTTATTGGTAAGAAAGTAGGTAGAACGGTCGTATTTTTTCAAAGCCTGTCCCAGGAAGGACTGAGACTCGCCGTTGTGATACCGATAAGCGGTATCGAAATAGTTGACGCCGTTTTCATAGGCGAGATCAATCATTTTCTGGGACTGAACAGGTTCAATTTTGTCATTTTCCGTGGGAAAACGCATCGCGCCAAACCCAAGCAGGGACACCTTTTGCCCAGTTTTTCCATACGCACGGTATTCCATAGTGATTGCCTCCTTTAAGCCGCTGTGAGTAGTTTCCGACATAAAATACCCCCTGACCCGAACAATGCCGGAGCAGGAGCGGACATATTTTTGTAAACAGACATCTTTTTCTCAGAAGAGAGAAGCTTTGCCTGCTGTTTTATAGAATATTTCACCAATGACAAACAGTCAAAAATATGTTCCAATTTTTATTATAAGGGCCAATTTTGAAAAATCAATAAATTTTTTGAGTTTTTGTTGACGTTGCACGAAGCTTTTAGTAAAATATAAATAGATTAACGAAGATGGGAGAAGCGACATGATAAAGGTATCACCATCTATTTTGGCAGCTGATTTTGCTCATTTGATGCGGGATATTCAAAAGGTGGAACATTCCGCCGCAATGCTTCATATAGATGTGATGGACGGGCATTTTGTACCGAATATCAGCATTGGTGTTCCGGTAGTGGAATCGATCAATCAGAATACGGATTTATTTTTAGATATACACTTGATGATAGAAAGACCCCAGGACTATGTGGAAGCCTTTGTGAAGGCCGGGGGAGATTTGATCTGCTTCCATCTGGAAGCGGACTGCGATCCTAAGGAAGTTATTGAAACCATCCACAGCTTTGGGAAAAAGGCGGCGGTTGCTCTCAAGCCAGGGACGCCTGCTGCAGCGGTCAAGCCTTATATTAAGGATCTTGATATGGTACTTGTGATGACGGTGGAGCCGGGCTTCGGCGGACAGAGTTTTCTGCCGCAGATGATGGAAAAGGTTTCCGCTGTGCGGAGCTATGCCGAGGAATTAAATCCGTCTATGGATATTCAGGTGGATGGCGGCATCAATGAGCAGACGGCGAAAACCGCGGTACAGGCCGGCGCCAATGTGCTGGTGGCGGGGTCTTTTGTGTTCCGCAGTGAAGATCCGGAGGAATGCGTGAGAAAACTGAATCGGCTTTAACTAGGCTGTTATCCGAGATATTGGGTAATGGTCTCTATTGCGTTGTCGGTTAGAATTTCCTTTCCGTGTTCCTGGACAAAGGCGGAAAGAATCGCGCCTTTGCCTAAATAGGAGCCGTATTCGCTGAGAATATAGATGATTTTTTTCTCCATCCGGCAATAGGTGTATAGGAGCAGGCAGTATTTCTTTTCCAGCCAATAGAGCGAGGAATGGATAATCAGGTGGCTGTATTCCTGTAACAGGCGGGAGGAGACGCCGGCGACCAGGTCGATGTTTTCCAGCAGGAAGATCAGCGGGGTATCAAAGCTTTGTTTCCCCGATTTGAGCGACTGCAGCTGCCGGGGTTCGATGAGATTCACATAAAGGATGCAGCCGCCGGATTTATCAGGGAAGGCTTCAATAAAAAGTTTGCTCATCTCCAGATCTACCGGGGTATCCTGCCGGATTTTCTGGACGATGGAGAGAATTGCCTTTCGAGTGACGGTGTCGTTGTAATCCATCTGTTCATAGGTCAGGTGGAATTCCTGCATATCCTGAACGGATAGCAGGATTTTGATCGTCTTTTCGTCTATGATTTCGATTTTCAGTTCTGCCGCCTCCTTTTGCGGGTGATTGGCGCAGTTTTTAGGGTCTATCACATTTTATACAGGATAATAAGAAATAGAACCTGTTTTTTGCAGGTGTTGCTGCAGCGAAAGACAGGATAGAAGTGAAGGAATGTAATATGGGTACAGAAAAACAAACGTCTTTGCCGGTTTTGCTTTCGCTGATTGCGGTGATGGTGGTTCCGGTTTATCTTTACGGAATGCGGCCGGTGATGATCGCTTTGTGCGCTTTGGCAACGGCGGTTATTTGTGATATTTTGTTCAAAAAGCTATTTCATATTCCCCGGAAAAAGGGGGATTGGTCTTCTTTGTCTGCGGCGATGATCATTGCTTTGATGATGCCGGCGACAGTGGATTATTTCGTTGTAGTGGTCGCGGTGCTCTCTGGGCTTTTAATTGCCAAATATGCTTTCGGTGGTACGGGGAACCATATTTTTCATCCCTCGGCTTTGGGGCTTGCCATTGTGGGGCTGAGCTTTCCCGAGCAGGTGCTGGCCTATCCGAATCCAAAACAGATGTTGGATCTGGGGGCGAGCATCTGGCAGAATAGCGATATTATTTATGCGACTACACCTGCATCTTTATTAAATGTAGGGGGGACGCCCAGGATTGAGTGGTTCGACATCCTTTTGGGGAATTTCCCCGGGGCGATGGGAACGACCTGTGTTTTAGTTTTACTGGCAGTTCTTTTGTTTTTCTGCTTCAGAAAGATTATTTCCTATAAAATTGTGCTGTCCGCCCTTGTGACAGCGGTATTGTATGCGGTTTTATTTCCTCGTGTTGTAACGGGAACGTTGAATTCTGTGGTATATGAGCTGATTTCCGGCGTTTTCCTTTTCGGGCTTGCCTTTCTTGCTTGTGACCAGGATTTGGCTCCGCAAAAGACCGCGGGACAGATTCTTTACGGCATTGTATTCGCTTTGTTGGTGATGATCTTCCGAACAGTGGGTGCGCTGGACATCGAGACCGTGTTTGTACTCCTTGTCATGAACGCTCTTTCCAGAGAGTTCGACCGGTATGGGAATTGGCTGATCAAGGGCGTCAAATTCCTGTGGGGAAAACTGCGCGGAAATGTCTCCAAAACAGAAGCTGGGATAGAGAAAGCAGGTGACGGCAATGCTTAGACATTTTTATCATGAGCATAAAGAAACCCTGCAAAAATTTGATGGGCTTCTAGTGAATAATACCGTGCTGGAGCGCGGGCTTGTCATTGCTCCGGTAATTGTTGCGGCAAATACGGTGCAGAATGCGTCTATTTTAGGTGCAAGTTTTCTGTTGATTACCTTTTTGACCTTGGTGGCCGCTTCTTTTGTGCCCAAACGGTTTCCTTATACGGTGAGGGTTATCCTCTATACGCTGATCGCTTGTCTTCTTTACATTCCAATAGCGAAGGCAATGAATGGGATCTCTTCAGAGGCAGTCTTTAAGGTGGGAATTTTTCTTCCCCTTTTGGTGACCAACTCTTTGATTGTAACGAAAAGCGAAACGCGTTTTTTGAAAAAAAAGAAGCTTCCGATGATGGTGGATGTTTTGTGTCATACTTTGGGCTTCTACATCGTAATTATGATAGTGGGAATCATACGGGAATTGTTTGGAAACGGCAGCTTTTTAGGACACGCCGTAGACCTTCCGGTTATTTTCCCGGTATTGATGCTTCCTTTCGGCGGATTTATTCTGGTAGGATTTTTGGCGGCGGCAGTGCAAAAGTTCCGTCTTTATCTGGAAGAATATTCCAAACACCAGTTTAAAACGGGGAGGGAAAATAAATGAGTGTTGTGTGGAGCTTTTTTGCAGATATGTTTGTCTACACATTGACTGCAACCTTTTTGGAAAACACGATTTTTTCCCGTGCCTTAGGCGCCAGCACCTCTTTGTGGGTGATCCGCAAAAAATACAGCATTCTGCTGTTTGGATTGGTGATGACCATTATCACTACGCTTTCCTCTTTGGGGGCGTATTTGGTCGCACCGTTGCTTTCGCAGATAAAGGACGGAAGCTATTGGATGCCTTTCATTTATGTGTGTATGATTGGAATCGTTTATGTAGCATTGCTTTTG
>CALWNT010000078.1 GCA_944382885.1 uncultured Clostridia bacterium
CGTGGCTGTAAACGCGGCGATCACAGGCCGGTGACTTTGGGAAGCCTTCCAGGAATTCCTCCTGTCCAGTTCCAGTTAGTCGGTTCTGAAGGTGGAATCCCAGTCTAGAATTTTGTTTTCTTCTTCGTTCTCCATTTTTCTGTGATTTTTGTTTTCCGACCGAATGAGGATGTTTTTTGAAATCACAGCCAGTAAGCCGGCGATTGCGTTCATTTCTGTGTGTATGACACCAGAAAATACAAAAGTTCCGCAGGAGTTCATCCTGCGGAACCTGAATCGCTTCTATTCTTCTTTTCTCGGAAACAGTTTTTCGCCTATCTTTCCTCGTCCTTTTCTTCCTTCAGAGTCTCAATCTCTTTTTGGACATCAAATCCGAATTCTTCCAGAAGCTCTTTGGAATCCAGGAGTATTTGAATCTGTTCCTCTTCTGACAGATCTAAATCACTTTGCAGTATTTTTTCATAATCCGGGTCTTTTGGTCCTCGGTTGATTCCCAAAAACGCTTCCTTAAAGAGTTTCCAAAAAGCCATTTCGCTCCCTCCGTTTCCGTTTCTTTTTCTTCATAGTAACAGGATCAGAACGGCTTGTCAAATCATTTGGACTTCAATTTTCCGAAATCTATTTTACCTTAAAGGACTTCATAGAAAAAATTCGTCATAACCGGCACCAGAGCAGAACAGAGCATACCGTTTAAAACTGACAGCACCACTACATCCTCGGAGGTATATTTGATCATCATGGGGAGGGTGGTATCCTCGCTGGTGGCTCCGGCAGGCGCAATGGCGGTATAGGGGTTTAAGTATTTTACAATCAGCGGTATCAGGAGAAACGAGAGGATCTCCCGCAAAAGATTGCTCAAAAAGGCGATAGCCCCAGCTTCCGGACCAGCCAGCTTTCCCATCATCCCGCCGGATAGGCTGTACCATCCCATCCCTGACGCGATCGGAACGCTGACAGAAAAGGGCATGTTTAAAATCACACCGCAGAAAAATCCGCTGAGTGCTGAACCCAGCACAATTCCAAAGGGAATCAGCAGAACGGTGAGATTATATTCCCTTAGCTTTTTCAGCACGAACTTATTGTTCCCGATACTGATGCCAACCGAAAACATCAGCAGATAGAGGATATAATCGGATAAAATTCCAATCCAGCGGGACCAATCCGCCGGAAAGAGCCACTGTCCGCAAACGACTCCTAAAATCAGTGCGGTAATTGCGATAACGATCATAATCTTTCCCCCTTGAGGTCAGATTGCTCCTCGCCGAGATTAGTTTTTTGAGAGGTTTTCTGAATCCACTTTTCCGAAAACCAATAGACAAAAATAACAGAAAACAAAATACTCAGCAGGGCAAACAGCAGACTTTTCCATCCCAGTTGGGTCAGCTCCGAGAGGAAGTTTTCTCTGCTGCCTAGTTTGATTCCCATACTAAAAATCAAAAGGGCAATACAAATGACCTGAATAGAAGCATTCCATTTGCCCCAACGTTCCGGAAACCATCGGTATCCCAACAATACACCCAACAGCATAATTACCATGACGGCCATTTCTTATATCCCCTCACAAAATATCAATTTTATTTTCATCACCGCATAAAAAAAGGCGGACTTGCCGCCTTTTTTATCAATTTCTCAGTTTTATTCTCCCTGGGATTGGTTATCGCTAGACACATTTGCGGGATTCACCGCACGATATACGATCACCCTGTCTCCGGAAGCATAATCATATCTCTCTCCGGCATCCGGCTCTACCCGGCAGACATATCCCTCGAGGACGTCGCTGGTTTCTTCTGTCTGAATCTCCGCCGGAATATTGTAATCGTCAATCAGCATCTGAGCATAGTCTGTGGCAAGATAGCCTTGCCAGGACGGAATTTCCACATATTGAGAGCCCCGGCTTACCGACAAGGTAACGGAAACCCCCAGATCTACCTCTTCTCCGGCGTCAATGCTCTGCGCAAAAATCGTTCCCGCCGGATAGTCTTCATTATACTCATACACCGGATCTCTGAACTGATAAAGCGTCTGATACTGAGTATTGGCTACAACAGAGTCATAGCTCTGCCCGATAAAGTTATCCATTTCATGTGCGGTGCTGCTTTCTTCAGAGGACTCTGAGGATTCTGAAGATTCTTCCATAGAACTTTCCTCCTGGGAAGAAACGCTGCTTTCCTCAACGGTACGATGGTTCCTGTCACCAAAACCAATCATCAGGCCATAAAGGAGCACTGCTACACCAATCACAATGGGAATACAAATAATGAGTACCCAGCACCAGATCGGCAGAGATTTTTTTCCTTTTTTGGAGGAGTCTTTTCCAGCGTTCTTTTTCTTGGAACGTTTTTTTTGGTGGGAAGTATCAGAATCTTCCTCTTCCAACATTACTTCTTCGTCCTCCTCATAATCCTCATTTTCTTCGTTCTGGGAGGAGAAGCTCATAATGACATTGGTAGCGGTATCGAAATGGCTTCGGAACAGCTTATTCATTAAAAGCTGAACAGAGGGAATACGTTCCTGATAGTCGTAAGCCATTCCTTCCATAATTGCTTTTGAGATTTTTTCCGGCACACTGTCATTTAATTGGGAAACCGGAACCAGATTATCATTCATGCCTCTTCCGGAAGCTACAGGAGGCATGGTGCCGGTCAATACCTTATACAATACGGCGCAGATCCCATAAACATCTGTCCATTCGCCGTGAGGGTTCATTTTTTGATACTGCTCCGGCGCAGCGTATCCCTCAAACAGCTCGGCGGGAATCTCGCTGTGGGCTGTCCGGGCAGAGCAGATGGAGAATCCGGTAAGCTTCAGGGTTTTATCCGGCATTACCACAATCGTTTCCGGGCTGATTCCCCGGTGAATAATTCCATTTTGATGGATCACGGAGATCGATTCCAAAAGGGGCTTAAATAGAGTTTCCGTCTCTTCCCAATCCAGCTGGCCGATGTTGTCAATAATGTACTGATTCAGCGTTTCATAAGTAAAATATTCACATACCGCATAGGCGGTGTTGTTTTCCCGAAATACTTCCTGCACTTTTCGGATATTGCCTAAGACCTTCAAGTCAGACAGATGGGTATAAAGCTCCCAAAAGTCAGACAGCAGCGCCTTGTATTTCGCTTCGCAGCCCGGCTTCGGCGTAATCACGTCAAAGTCCCGCTGGGCAAGCTGCTGGGGCATATACTCCCGCACAGCGACAGCACAAGAACTTTTTCCGTCAAAGGCGATATAGGTGATCCCTTCACCGTCAATCTTTAAGCTTTTTCCGATAATATAACGATTATTCAGTACTGTTTTTAAAGGAAGTACATTCAGCGGGACCAAATCGTTCTTAGAAAACCCGCAGTAGGGGCAGCGCTCTGCGTCCGCGTCTATTTCCCGCATACACCCTAAACATCTTCTGATACTCAAAAGTATCCACCATGCCTTTCTGTAACATAAAATGAAACTGTGTCTAATTTGTCTGCAATTTCTGTCCCGATAAAAAATAGCTACAATAAACCAATTATAATCATTCAATTTTTATATTTTAACAAGCTCTGAGCGTTTTGTCAAATTTTACATCTCTTTTCACATTTTGTGAGGGAAGTGACAGCGACGCAGAACATTGATTTCATTGAAACCAGTCTATCCAAGAAAAGTGCACAGCAGGACGCGAAAGAGGGCGTGATTTTATCACGCCCTCAGTCTATAAAACAGAACTTACTATTATTTTATGGATACAACCGGAACGACGGGATCGATTAGTCCAAATCCCAGTTTTTGCTGGAAGAGGTGCTTTCTACCGGCATCCCCAGATTTTGCATCAACTCTTTCGCCGCGTTATATCCCATCTTTTTCTGACGGTTGTTCATCGCGGCAACCTCTAAAATAATCGCGAGGTTTCGTCCCGGTTTGACCGGGATGGTGTGGCAGGGTACCTTGATGCCCAGGATGGTAGCGTATTCGTTCTCCATCCCCATCCGGTCGTAAATTTTTTCCGGATCCCACAGCTCCATTTTTACGATCATATCAATTTTTTCGGTAATTTTAATTGACCCCATACCGAAAAGACGACGGGCGTTGATAATACCGATCCCTCTCAGCTCTAAAAAGTGACGGATATTTTCAGGAGAAGAGCCCACTAGGCTTTTATTGGAAACCCTGCGGATTTCGACCGCGTCATCTGCGACCAGACGATGTCCTCGCTTTACTAGTTCAATAGCGGTTTCACTCTTTCCGACGCCGCTGTCTCCCAACAAAAGCACGCCCTCCCCGTAAATCTCGATTAAAACGCCGTGACGGGTAACCCTTGGCGCAAGCTCGACATTCAGGAAAGCGATTACGCCTGCCAGAAAGCTTGAAGTAGACTCTGGTGTGCGGAGCACAACGATATGGTTTTCCTTTGCAGCCTCTATGATTTCAGGAAAAACCTCCAATCCGCGGGTGATCACGACAGCCGGGAATTTCAGCTGAAACATGGCAAAAATGTGTTCCCGTCTGTCTTCCTCCGAAAGATTTTCCAGATAGGCAAATTCCATACGTCCCATAATCTGAATCCGGCTGGAATCAAAATATTCAAAAAATCCGGTGAGATTCAGTCCGGGACGATTGACGTCGGCACTGTGAATCATCACTTCATCGTCCACGTCGGACATGTAGATGACTTCCAGAGAAAACTCCTTAATAATTTTGGAAAGGGGTACAGAAAAAGATGAACTCATATTGACGACCTCCTATATAATAGGTGACCCGTTCTGCGCCTGGAGCTACCCGACAGCCGTCTTTCCGGACAGACAGTATCCCGGCGCTGTGAGCATATGACTTGCGGGTCACGATGACGATTTGAAACTTTTTTCCAAATTTCTACTGTCGTTTTTCAATAGTATAGCATAGATTTAGATGGATTTTCAACAGATTACAAAAAACTGCGGCAGAAATCTTCCTTTGTAAGGACAAAGGTTCTAAAGTTGACAAACAGCAGAAAAAAATCTAAAATAAAATTATAGATTAGTTGATCTGCCTCCGGCAGACTTTTTTGTGTCTGCTGGTTTAGAGTGAGATAGCAAACAGAAATTTATCTTACAGAACCCTATGGGTTCTAAACTCCGTTTGTGGGGGTACCGACCCCCACAGCCTTTATGATAGAACAAAATTTGTTTTATCAATTAGTTTACCGGGCGTTTCACCCCGGCACCCCGAGTTCCTTTTTTGTAATGAAAAAAGGAACCAAAAACATTTTCCTCAAACGCCGGAATGGCTTCCTACAGGTCTATAAAGTGTTCCTCTAACCATGCTAAGAAAGAAAAATGTAGTTTGCAGCTGGGGCTGGCGGTTATTTGAGCAGAAACTGATATTTTCCGTTGTACTCCGTTAGGAGCCAACTTCAAAGACCCGCACCAAGCCTCCGCGCCGACTGAGCGTTGCCTTTTCCACCTTTTGGGCAAGCAAAAGGTGCCGGGGTCTGGGAACCGGCGCTCCCAGGTACTTCTTTCTTTCGCTGAAAGGAGGTTGTAGGAAAAATTGTTTTAAAACAGAACGATAAATTTCTGTTTACCGATCCTGCGGAACAGTCATCCGCAGAAAACGCGCTGTCCATTCGGCAGTTTTTCTTTTGATATAGATCAAATTGTGAGGGATACTATTATGACATTAGATGAACTAAAGCCTGGACAAGGCGGTGTGATTGAATTTGTCGGCGGGGAAGGCGCCCTCCGCCGCCGGCTTTTGGATATGGGGCTGACCCCTAATACGGCGGTGACAGTGAGAAAGGTCGCTCCGATGGGAGATCCCATCGAACTGTTTTTGCGCAGTTACGTGCTGACCATCCGGAAAGAGGACGCGGCAAAAATCAGGCTGAAAGAAGGGGAGGGGAAGAGATGAAGTATTTACTGGCTTTGGCAGGAAACCAGAACTGCGGAAAAACCACCCTCTTTAACTGCCTGACTGGAAGCAATCAGCATGTGGGGAATTTCCCTGGCGTAACGGTGGAAAAAAAGGAAGGACAGATCAAGCGGCAGAAGGACGTGACCATCGTAGACCTGCCGGGGATTTACTCCCTTTCTCCCTATACCTCAGAGGAAGTGGTGACCAGGGATTTTATCCTGAAAGAACACCCCAACGCGATTATCAATATTGTGGACGCCACCAATATTGAGCGGAACCTTTACCTTACCTTGCAGCTGATGGAGCTGGGGCTTCCGATGGTGATTGCGCTGAATATGATGGACGAGGTGCGTGCCAGCGGAAATTCCATCGACGTGGACGTTTTATCTCAGCATCTGGGGGTTCCGATTGTTCCCATATCGGCCAGCAAAAATGAGGGAATCCCAGAACTGATAGAGACAGTGATGAAGGTGCTGCGCAGTAAAGAAAACCAGATGAAGCTGGATTTCTGCACCGGCGCGGTACATAAAGCGATTCACTCCATCGCACATATCATTGAGGAGAACGCGAAAGAGGCGGGTTTTCCTCTGCGGTACGCGGCGACCAAAATGGTGGAGGGAGATGAGCCCACCCGCCAGGCGCTCCATTTAAAAGAATCTGATCTGCATATCATCGAGCATGTGGTAGCAGATATGGAGGAATCTCTCCATACCGACAGGGAAGCGGCTATGGCTGATATGCGTTATCAGTATATCGACCAGATCTGCAAGGGCTGTGTGTTCAAGCATCAGGAAACCAGGGAACAGATCCGTTCCGAAAAGATAGACCGAATCCTGACGCATAAATATTTCGGCATTCCGATCTTCCTGTGTATCATGCTGGTAATTTTTGTGCTCACCTTTAATGTGCTGGGAACACCCTTACAGGAGCTGTTGGAATCTGGAATCAATGTTGTGACAGGATGGCTGAATGACTTTCTTGTGAAGATCCATGTCAGCGAATGGCTCAGAAGCCTTCTCATTGACGGCGCTTGCGCCGGGGTCGGAAGCGTGCTGTCCTTCCTTCCGCTGATTGTGCTGCTGTTTTTCTTCCTCTCTCTGTTGGAGGACAGCGGTTATATTGCCAGAGTTGCTTTTGTCATGGATAAGCTGCTGCGGAAAATCGGCCTTTCCGGACGGTCTTTTGTGCCGATGCTGATCGGTTTTGGATGTAGCGTGCCGGCAATTATGGCGACCCGTACCCTTTCCAGCGACCGGGACAGAAAAATGACCATTATTTTGACTCCCTTTATGTCCTGCAGCGCAAAGCTTCCGATTTACGGGATGATCACGATGGCATTTTTCCCGAAACATGCCGGTTTGGTGATGTTTTCCGTTTATGTACTGGGCATTATCGTCGCCATCATTTCCGGGCTTATTTTAAAGAGCACGCTGTTTAAAGGAAATCCCGTTCCGTTTGTAATGGAACTTCCCGCTTACCGGATTCCGGCAGCTAAGAGCGTCCTGCTCCACATGTGGGAAAAAGCGAAGGACTTTATCCGCAAGGCCTTTACCGTCATTTTCCTAGCCTCGATCCTCATCTGGTTCTTACAGAGCTTTGACTGGTCGCTGAATTTGGTAAGCGACAGCACCAACAGCATTCTGGCCTCCATCGGCTCGGTGATCGCACCGATATTTATTCCATTAGGCTTCTCCGACTGGCGGGCTTCCACGGCTCTGATTACTGGACTGACGGCGAAAGAGACAGTCAAGAGTACCTTGTCCGTTTTGACAGGGGCTGCTACAGACCTTCAGCTTTCCTCGGTACTGCAAACGATTTTTACTCCGTTGAGCGCTTTCAGCTTTTTGGCATTCACAATTTTGTATATGCCCTGTGTAGCCGCCTTTGCCGCTACTAAGAGAGAGCTTGGCTCCATGCATGCGGCTCTACTGTCGTCTCTGTATCAGACTGGAATGGCCTATGTGGTCGCGACAATTATTTTCCAGGTGGGCCGTCTGTTAGGCTTGGGATAAATCTCAGTTTAGAAATGAGACGATAACAAAGAAGCTCCCATGGCTTTCGCCATGGGAGCTTCTTTCTCTATCCTTTCTGTGCGAGCTTGGGGGAAATGCCGGAACACAAGCTGTTCCAGCAACAGTCCCGACAGACGGATTCCCGAAGTCCGGGAGTTAAAATGAACCTTTGAATCCTTTCTTGAAAATCCAGAAAGGAGAGCCGGTCTTCTGCCGTTAATCCGCACAAGCGCAAAATATGCTGATCGTAGGAAAGCACCTTTTTTTCTTCTGTACAGACTTTATTTTGACAGGAAGGGCAGGGGAGGCAGACCTGATCGCAATGGCATACCAACTGAACTTCTGTTTTCGGATTTTCATAAAGTGTTTGGGCGATAGAAGATAAATTGGCGGTAAAGCTTTCGCTGTAGCCTTTGCCGGTAAAATACATCAGGCAAAGGCCATGATGAGGACGAAGTGGAAAACTCATGCGGCACGCTCTTTTCCGGAAAGGGCTTTTTGGAGCTTAGGAACCGCAATTCCACAGAGAATGATTTTGACCGCATCCCCTGGCAAGAAGGGGAATACGCAATAGACCAAGCTGATCCAAAGATTCATTTTGGTCAAAAGCATGAACCAAATCGTTCCGAACGCATAACAGGCCAGCGTCCCTCCCACCATCGCCAGACACAGTTTGGGGAAGGAGGCTGTTTTGCCTTGCAGAATCAGGGAAATCACCAGAACATCCAATAGATATCCGATGATATACCCCCCTGTTTTGCCGAATAATACGCCAACTCCGCCGGTAAATCCTGCAAAGACCGGAACGCCAATCAGCCCCAAAAGAATATACGTCAGGATGGAAAGACTACCGTACTTGCCTCCCAGCAGAATTGCTGCCAAATGAACGGCAAAAAGGGCAAGATTGATCGGCACCATTGGCAGGGGAATCTGAATTTGGGAACAGATTGCAGTAAAGGCAGTAAACAGAGCGCAAATGGTAATCATTTTTGTGCGGTTAGTTGTTTTCATAATTGTAAACCTGCTTTCTGAATTGTAAACTACCAATAGTATAAATGGTTACAATTTGATTGTCAACTATTTTTTAAAAATCGGTTTACAATTATTTGGCTCATCATAGAGTATTGGTGGCGCACAGCAAAGCGGCAGTTAAAGAGCATCCTCTTGCCGGATGTGATTCAACAGCCCCTTGCAGCCTTCCAAGATGTCCCGGTAGGTTTCCTCAAAATTTCCGGTATACCAGGGATCTGCAATCTCTCCCGGTCGATCTGAAAAGTCCAGAAGCAGGTGGAGCTTTTTCTGAGGATCATCGCCTAAAATCCGCTTCATGTTTTTAAGATTCCAGTGATCCATACCAATGAGATAATCATAGGCTTTATAATCTGATTTTTTCAGCTGTACCGCATATTTCCCTTCGCAGGAAATACCGGCCTCCTTTAATTTTCTTCGAGTACCGGGATGAACCGGGTTCCCGATTTCTTCGGTGCTGGTCGCGGCGGAAGCGATCTGAAAGAGAGGCTCCAAGCCCTCTTTTTTGACAAGATCCTTCATAACAAATTCCGCCATCGGAGAACGGCAGATATTGCCGTGGCAAATGAATAGTATTTTCGTCATAGATTGACCTCCTTCTGTTTCTAAAAGGGTTTGTGAAAAGGAAAAGTTCTTCAAACGAAAGACAATATTTTAAAAAAGGCGGAAGAAATCAACATCCTCTTCCGCCCTCTTTCAAATCCTTTTACAGCTCGATCAATTCATAATCCATTTGCCCGATTCCGATTTTCTCGCCGTGCTTTAACGCTACGATCCAATCTGTCTCTGGGGAGACATCCTTAAAATGGTCATGATGATGGTGTCCGTGCTGTTCCAACAGGCTCCCTGTTACCGCAGGCTGACGGCTGACGGTTGACGGCGTCGGCGCAGGCCATATCCAGAGCGACAGGATCAAAAGAGGCGAACATCCCCACATCGGGTACGATTGGAATATCGTTTTCTCCGTGACAATCGCAGAAGGGGGAGACGTCCACTACCATATTGATATGGAAATTCGGACGGCTTTGTATCACAGCCTTGGTATATTCTGCGATTTTGCAGTTGAGTACATCGTTTGCCTCGTCAAACGCTGCGGAAACTGCGTCTTTGGGACAGACTTCGATACAGCGGCCGCAGCCTACGCATTTGCTGTGATCGATGGAGGCCTTTTTCTCCCTTACGACCGCGGCGCCATGAGCACAGATCCTTTCGCATTTTCCGCAGCCGATACAATCTTCTGTTTCTACATAGGGCTTTCCGGCGCTGTGCATCTCCATTTTTCCCGCCCGGGAACCACAGCCCATCCCCAAATTTTTGAGCGCTCCGCCGAATCCGGTCAGTTCATGTCCTTTAAAGTGAGACAGGGAAACAATGATGTCCGCATCCATAATGGCGCTTCCGATTTTGGCCTCTTTGACATATTCTCCGCCCTCTACCGGAACCAGACGTTCTTCCGTCCCTTTGATTCCGTCCGCAATAATGGTGTGCACCCCAGTGGTAAAGGGATTGTAGCCGTTGAGATAAGCGCTGTCAAGATGATCCAGCGCATTTTTTCTCCCGCCTACATAAAGGGTATTGCAGTCTGTGACAAAGGGCTTGCCTCCCAGACGTTTGATATAGTCGCAGACCACACGGGCATAATTGGCCCGCAGATATGCCAGATTTCCCGGTTCTCCGAAATGGAGCTTTACGGCGACAAATTTTTCTTTGAAATCAATGCGTTCAAAGCCGGCTTTTTGTAACAGTCTTTCCAGCTTTTGCAGCAAATTGCTGTTGTCAACAGAAAAAACGCTCCGTTTTAAAAAACGGAGCGTTTGGAGCTTGTAGTCGGACTCGAACCGACGACCTGCGCATTACGAATGCGCTGCTCTACCAACTGAGCCATACAAGCAATCATAACAGAACGCTTATCTATTATAGCTGATTTTAAAAGGACCGTCAAGTAGTTTTGATAAAAAAGAAGAGATGACTTTTACTTTGTGAGAAAAAATCGACAGCGCTTTATGGCGAGGGAAGTTCCCCGCCATAGCCCCCATTTCCATAAAAGGAGATGGGGGCACTCACTGCGCATGTCAATCTGGAGGAAATGTTCCTAACGATTATAGGAGAAAATTTCCGGACAATCGAAATATTTGGTCTCCAAATCCGGATTGATCTTCCGGATCAATTTTTCCACATATTTCATTCCCGCTTTTTCGGAAGCGATATGTCCCAATACCAAAAGGGCCTTTTGATGTCCCAATTCTACAGAATCCCGGATATATTCACATGCCTGCCATTCGCTTAGCTCTCCGGAAATAAACAGATCGGCGTCACTGGTTTTCATTTTATGAAGCATATCCCACGCGCCGACGCAGAAACAGATTTTGTTCACGGGGAAATCCAGATTCCCTACCATTTTCACATGGGCAATCCCCAATTTTTCTTCGATTTCCTTCGCAAGCTGTTTCGCCGTTTTGGGCTGTGACAAAGTCAGGCCGAATCGGCCGTCATAGCGTTCCTGCTCCCAGCCCAGTTCTTCCAGTTCTCCCATTGCAATGGAATCCGGCATGTTGGAATGAGCGTGGTCGTGATAACGGTAAATGGTCATACCGGTGGATTCGATCAGTGCTTTCTTTTCCTTGGCGATCGGGTCGTCATCAAAAAGATGATCGTAATGATCGTGATAAGTAGGCTCGTGGGTAATCAAAAGATCGGCGCCCCAAGCGTGGGCCTTGCGGATCAAATCCGGAGTAGCGGTACAGCAAAGGGCGACTTTTTGAAGCTCCCGGTTAGGATCTCCCGCCTTACAGGTATCAACGGTGTTTTCTGTTTTTTCTTCTGATAAATTGATAAGTGCTTCCATCAGTTTGGCTGCGTTCATAGAACTTCTTCCTCCATTATGCAAAAAATGAAAATTTGTGCCGGCAGGGATTAAGCCTCGGCCTTTTTCCTTCTGTCGGCGACCACCCGCACTGCTCCGTGGTCGGGATAGACAAAGATGCCGAAGTCGGTTTCGTCTCCGTTTCGGATGCGGGTGGCGTGCCATTCGCCGGATTCATCTACATAGCCTTCTTCTACTGTGATGTAGTCCATGTAATATTCCTGCTGATTGTCTTCCTGGGGAACATAGGGCGCAAGGGGAGAGGGCATTTCCCTCAGACGGAGCAGGAATCCAGCGCCGCCGAGGATAAATTCATCCTCTCCGGTTTGAATGACAAGTCCTCTTCCGCGGCTGACTGGAGCGTTTGCGTGGTGATAATCCCCTTTTCTGGGATACTCTCCAAAATCCGCAACCCCTCTCCAGCCGTCAAAGAAAAGAAGCTGGTTTCGGGCAAATTCTTCCTGGCAGACAGCGTGGATTTTGCCGCTGTCCCGATATTTGAGCAGCAAAGGAGCCAAAGCCGTAAGAAACTGGAAATTTTCATAAGCGGGGAGACTGGCTTCTGTCCGGCCGCCGTCCGGGGCAATGACATGCTCCGCGCCAAAAAAGTGTACGCCGGTCAGTCCAAATTTTTCAATGGCCCGGACCATCCCCAGCGCGAAGGGGAGACCGCTTCCGGTTTCCGGCAGATAGAGAGGATTGTCCTCCCGGGCGTAGGCGGCCGCCAGAGCGTCATAACCGCTTTGATTGGGGATATAAATATCCGGACAAATCATATCCAGATGGGGCGCCATCCATTTCCAGACGGCGATGTTTTTCGACACCGGTCCGCCGGAAGGGTAATTGATGCCGGGAATGTCAAACTCCTGTTTGTCCTGCCACACATTGGTATACATGGGAAGGGGATAGATTTCCTTTCCTTTTTGGGCGATATAGTCCACATACTTCGCCATGCTGCAGGCTTGTAGGCATTCGTCGGCATGCCGTCCGAACAGCTCCGGCCAGGTACCTGCTTCTTTCCGGCCGCAGGCGTTCCAGGTCATGACAATTTCTTCCCTGGCGTCTGCCGTTTTTAAATGGGCAATCAATTCCTCCGGTACCGGGGAAAGGAAAATCTTCTGCGCGGTTTCTCCGTAATCCCGGATGCTTCTTCCCACGATTCCCAACTCATTTTGTACCTGAACGGCAATGACTGTCTGCACCGCGGCAGTTTCTTCCTCCTCACGAATGACTTTCATCAGTTCGCAAAAGGCCCTGCAGTCCGCATCCCGGGTATTCTGTGAAAAAGAGGAAAGATTGCTGATTTCATACCCGTCGTGGGTGATCACTCGTGGAAACCGTTCCCGGTCTTTTTTCACCCATTGCGGGACATACTTCATATGTCCGTTTTTCCAGCTGCCGAACCAGAGCAGGATGAGCTTCAAGTTCCGCTCCCGGCAGGCGGAAATAATCGTTTTGACCAGGTCCCGGTCAAATTGGCCTTCCTGGTACTCAAACCGTTCCCAGCTGACGGCGATAGCGCAGCTGTTGACTTTCATCAGTTCACAGGCCTTCCACAAGTCGTTTAGTTCTTCCAGCGAGTAACCGGAAGAGTTGTGCGCCTGTATCCCAATCGGGAAAAAGGGCTTGCCGTCTGCGCAAAAGACCGAATCTGCAAATTTCATCATAAAATCCCCCTTATTCATATGCATCAAAAATATCCCGCCTATAGTTTGTTTCATTATAGCACATCTGATGAAAATCGCAAGAAAGATCCTTTTACTTTTGGGTATTTATGCAATGGAAGAATGGGCAGGTATCAAAGATAATACCCATATACCCAACAGCTTATAAAATCAATATCAAAAAGAGCAAGCAAGGGAGAAGCTGCATAGGAAAGTAGCTTCTCCTTTGGTTTTGCAAAATACACTTGCCATTATTGTTACTTTACGGTATATTAGACATATAAATTTCAATTTCAGGAGGGTATAAAGTGATAAAGAGATAAAGAGATTCAATAGGATTGAAGGTAGATGCATAGAAAAAATCTATGGGCAAGATAGATTTGGATATTCCCGATCTGATTTTGAAGACTTGTATGATTTGATTAAGTGGGCTGAACGAGGAGGGTATCAAGGCTCGGAATTACTAATTTATGATTTTCATAGCGGGAATGTATACAAGCCTTTTGATAAAAAAAGAAATATTATTTATGGCGATCCCGTATATGTAGAAGAGTTTTTATACTTTTTACAAGGTGATTACGACAATAAGAAAGTAACTTTATACAGATATATCCCGGAAAAAATTTTGGAAAAGGTCACTGAATTAAATATGGGAGAAGTGAATTTATATAATCTAATGATCATTGGTAATCCGCTCTATATCATCAGCCAAGAATCAGAAGAAGGTTTTCGGTGCTATTATCCGGATAAAATTTCATTTCCGCTTAACGAGCATGAATCGGTAATTTTAATAGAAAATGGCAAGGTTTATTTAGAGTCATGGGTAGAAGAAGGTTGGGATGCTGAAAATAATCGTGCAACAGATGCATATAAATACTACAATCGAATCGTTATAAAAGATTTTGCGGGCAATACTATTTCAGAAGAAATTGGTTGCTTAAATAAATCGGTAGAGGGAGTTTGGTGGATTTCATAAATTTCCCTTTATCTATTAACAACCGAAGACAGAAGGAAATAACCGATTGATTCTTAAAAAATCAGTCGGTTATTTCCTTCGATGCCGCATTTTAAATACATCGCGAAAGGCCCTCTAAAGTCATGGTCTGTTTCCCCAAATTCCTTATTGACATAAGCCTCCACAAAATCGAATCCTTCATCGGCGGCATCTTTGCAAACACGTTCCACCAATTGTGTAGCGATTCCCTTTCGCTGCATTTCCGGTGCGATCACAAAGCAAAAGATAGATTTCACCTTAACGTTTGCAGGATAGTCCTCTATCGGCCAGAAAGAACGCAAATACTTGATACACCACTGGCAATTCGCGTTTGCGTTGCACCATCCCACGATCTGATCTCCGTGATAGGCAAGATAGCCCTGCAGACTGCCGGTTTTGACAAATTGGAGAGCGCGTTTCCTTCTTTCCTCCCGTGTTGGAAACCAGTGGTCACCATTCCCGGTATAGGAATCGTCGCTGCGCCAGGTCACACAATAGCATTTATATTCATCTATGTTGACGTCGTGGGGGGTTACATCAAAAAAATGCACATACTCTTCAGCTAGATCGGGTGTCAGCTTTCGGATTTCGATGTTCATCAAAAGCGCCTCTTTCCTTTATTCTGATCTATGCCACTCTTATAACAGAAACCTGTCAAAAAAACAAACTTCTCGTTTTCCGACAGGTTTCTGCCGCAAAAAAGATACCTTAAGACACTGCATCAAAAAAATCCGAGTGTCCATAATAGGGACACTCGGACTGTCTAAGCCGCATGAAAAAGATTTTTTCGACTTCTCGAAGGTGGGCATATAAAGTCTCGTGACTATTTAATTTCTTTGACATATAATCTGTCTTTTCCATTTCCATAATTAGTAATATCCTTAAGATAATGATATCCATACTTTTCATACAAACCAATATGTACTGATGGGATATATGTTCTATCAAATCCATTTTCTCTTGCATACTCATTTGCAAAATCAATCAGCTTTTCGCTGATCCGATACCCACGATAAGCTTCCGTTACAAAGAGACTTGATACCCATGGATATATTTGGGGTAACGGATAATAGTCTGTCTTCATGATAGAAACCATTCCCACAATTTGATTATTTACGATTGCTGCAAATGGAGTTTCAAAATCAGTGAACGCCCACGTTCGAAGTACTTCTAACATATGTTCTTTTACAGCTTCCCATGAAAAATTTTCAACAAAATGGATTAGTTTATCCGCCAAATCCGTGTCTTTGTCTACTTTTCTAATTTCCAATGCATCCATACTGAAATCATTTTTAACAAACCCCAAATGTCGCTCTACTTTTTCTACTGTTTCCTCAACTGTACTTTTTGGGGTTCTTTCAATCCAATAATAACCACTATTCTTGATATCATTATATCTTTTTTCGTTCAAACTTTTCAAGGTCGCATTACATATTGCCTTTGCTTTTTCAACATCAGATGCACTGTTTAGAAAATCTCCAAATCCTTGATGGTCGAGGCGATTACAGTAATCGTCAACTAAATTTGACGGTTCTTTTATCAGAAAGACTATTCTTGATGCTTCGGTTAATTTATCAGCTTCTTCTACTGTCAAATGACAATCACACAATATAATTTGGTTTTGTGAAAGACGAATCAAATCCAACAATACAAAATCTAATTGTTCTCTTGTATTATCAATCAGCCATTTTGAGTATTCCTCTACAGTACGCCCAAAAAACTCATCCGCATCTTGAAAAACTTTATTCATTGCTGGTTGAAACGCAGAATTTGAAATCTTTCGATGATTTGCAAACTGCTCATCAATATCATAAACGAATAAATTGTGTCGTTTCGCCAGCTCTCGTGAAATTGTTGTTTTCCCACCGCAAGGTGTTCCAGTTATAAAATAAACATTTTTTAAATATTCTTTGATTACATTGTCTTGAAATATCATTACAAAATCTCCCTATTAAATAGTTTATCGTATTGTGTTTGTACATAAAACTATTTAACACAGTTCCATGTACTTAGATATTTCTCAACCGTAAGAATGTCACCATATTTTTCGCCTCCAAAACTTCAAAGTTTTTTTCTATTATACCATGACAGCAAGGGCGCAAGCCCGCTCTGGCACCAGCCGAAGAAAAAACGTAAGGTTTTCTTGACCGGGATGTTTTCGGTTTTTGCCCAAAGGGCAAAATGTCGGCTACCCTTTACGGCCGGCAAGAAAATTCCCTGATAGCAACAGATTGTGCAAGCCTTTCTGTTGATATTTTACCACATCAAGTTCAGTTACTACAACATCATTTTCTCTAAGCAAAGACTGATTTGTGAAATGACCTATCATCCAAAGTATCCATCGCATCTATCCATGCCCGCATTTCGCTATCTAAAGCAAGCGGAGCATATTCTGAAGGTTAAATGAATTTTGTGTGCAGGGAGTAGTTTTTAATCTGTCCTCTGCCTTGCTGCAATCAATCCGCAAAAGAGCATAATAAAAGCGACAGTTTTTGGCAAAAAACTGTCGCCTCTTGGTGCGGGTGTTCATAACGACACTTCGACAAAGAAAAAATCCGAGTGTCCATATGAACACTCGGACTGGTCGGAGTGACGGGAATCGAACCCACGACCTCTTGAACCCCATTCAAGCGCGCTACCAATCTGCGCTACACCCCGACAACAGATATTATTCTACTATAATTTTCAGTTGAAGTCAACCTTTTTCTCAAAAAAATTTTGCAGAATATCTGATTGGAACTTCCAAAAGCTTTCACAAAGTGTTTTACCGGAAAAAAGAGTTGTTTTTTCGCAAAAACTAGATGCGCTCTGCTTGCAGCTCAAGGTAAACTGTGCTATACTGACCGGGTAAAACAGAGTATGTGATAGGACTGGGGGAATAACATTGCGGAAAACAGAAGGCGCTTTATCAGAGCATATTTTTCAGGGGGTATGGATTACAGACGGCGAGTTTGCGGCGCTGCGTCCGAGAAACGTGTTTTTTCGGGAACTGGAGCGGGTTCCTCTCGATTGCAGTGAGCATCGAAACCGCCATATCCTGTTCCGCCGTAAATTCAAGCTGGAGAAAAAGCCCCAAAAGGCAGTAATTTATATCACTGCGGACGACTATTTTAAACTTTTTCTCAACGTACGATTTGTTTCCCAGTAGCCGGCTCCGGC
>CALWNT010000079.1 GCA_944382885.1 uncultured Clostridia bacterium
CGATTGAAAGCGGAATGCAGCCGAAAGTGCTGCAAAAGCTGCTGGGACACGCCAGCATTAAAACCACAATGGATCGGTATGTCCATGTGACCGATGAAACGCTGGATCAGGCGGTCAAGCAATTTCAGATCAGCAGCGTATGTTGATATAACTTCATACAAGTCGATGCGCAAATGGCGTAAAAATGGCGTAGCCGCCAAAACGCCAAAGTGCGAAAAACCCTTGTAAATACAGCATTTTTTAAGGAGATGTAGAGAACTATGAAATTAGGAATCGTTGTTTTAGCTAACATGTGGTTGGGTTTTATATGACAATTAAGAACGAGAAGATATTTTTATTCTCGCGGGTCAAATGAATCGAACTAACCTGAAAAGTGAGGGGTAACATTGAGCTATGTAGAGCAACTGCGCAAAAAAATTGGTCATGATGAATATATCGGTGTTGGTGCTGGCGTATTTATTTACAAAAACAGAAGCGTATTGTTGCAAAAAAGAAAAGATAACGGCTGCTGGTCTATGCACGCAGGCGGTTTGGAATTAGGGGAGACAGTCGAGGAAGCGGCAAAAAGAGAATTGTTTGAAGAAACTGGATTGACCGCAAATACGCTTTGTTTATTAGGCGTATTTTCAGGTGAGGAGATGCGTTATACCTATCCGAATGGTGATAAGGTTAGTATCGTACAAATTATTTACACTTGTAATGATTTTTCAGGAGATATCACTTGCGAACAAGAAGAAGTATCCGAATTGAAATGGTTTGATATCAACGAAATACCAGATAATATAAGCCCACCCGACAAAAAGGCATTTCATTCTTTTATTGATTTTATGAGTCGTAAATCTAATTAAATTATTTAAGAGATTGCGCAATTTTTACGTTAATATGTAATGGCAGTCGTCTAAATCGTTTGTTTTCCCGATGTCGAAAGAAGTCGATTGTTGTTTGGATGCTTGAATAGGTTAAGGAGAACATATATGGTCACTCAAAATCTCGATGGTATTTCTTTTCAAATGAAAGAAGCGCACGATTTCTCTTTTTTAAGTAAATATGGGCGGGTATTCTGTGCGTTTGATCAAAATGATTCCGGCAATATTAGTTTTGGGGTAAGTAACTCAACTGCCAAATATTTTATTAAAGTTGCCGGTGCAAAGACGGCACATGCATGCATCAGTACAGAACAAGCCGTTCAAATGCTAAAAGCGGCCATCCCGCTGTATACAGATTTGTCACATCCTCATCTGATTCAACTGCATGAATATTTTGACTATAAAGATTTGTGCGTTGCCGTTTTCAAGTGGGCGGAAGGAGATTGTCTCTTCGACCATTGGAATTTTGAAAGGTATGCAAAACACAATGGGATATCGCCTTGGAAACGCTTTAAAGAGCTGCCATATGAAAAAAGGCTAAAAGCGATTGACTCTATTTTTGACTTTCTGGTTTTTGCTGAGTCTAAAAATTATGTAGCGGTAGACTTCTATGACGGCAGCATTATGTATGATTTCCAACGGGAGATTGTGACGATCTGCGATATTGACCTTTTCCGAAAAAAGCCTGTGGTCAATGACATGGGTGAAAGTTTTTGGGGGACGAAGCGGATGAAAGCGCCTGAGGAGTATCTGTTAGGAGCGGATATTGACACGGTAACCAACGTATTTACACTGGGGGCGCTGTTGTTTCATTTCTTCGGCAGCTACACCGGCGAGGAAATTGCTGAAATGCGTCAGAAGCAGGCGTTTTTTCCATGCAGATACGAAACCTGGGAATTGGATGAAAGCTTATATAAAACTGTGTTAAAAGCCGTCTGTTCCGATCGGTCAGGCAGATATGATTCCATAGCGGCTTTTTATGAAACGTGGCGAACCAACCTTGCTGTCGCCGGATTCTGTACTTAACATATAAATCATAAATCAGGTCATGCCGGAGAGGGTGTGACCTGATTTTTGTCTATTTTGCCTTTCAAATGGACGAATGGGGGCAGTTGGATTAAGAAATACGCCAATTTATCCGTTCGTCCCTAATTTTTGTCGTTTTTTCTTGCTTTTGCATCTGATATGTATTAAAATAAGGAAGAAGTTGTTCCCCGTATTTAGTGCGTGGGGCACAGGTTTGTTTCATAGAGGGGACCTGCCGCTTAAGCGGCAAAATCAAAAGGAAGGTGAAATTATGGAGAGTTTTTTTAAACTCAAGGAAAACGGGACTACGGCAGGGAGAGAGGTAGTTGCTGGTTTAACCACGTTTTTTGCAATGGCCTACATTATTGCCGTAAACCCGACTCTGCTGAGCGATTCCGGCATGGAATGGGGCGCGGTTTTTCTGGCTACCATCATTTCGGCCGTGATCGGTACATTGATTATGGGTTTGGTTGCCAACGTTCCATACGCTCAGGCGCCTGGAATGGGACTCAATGCATTTTTCGTTTATACGGTTTGCTTTGGATTGGGCTTTACCTGGCAGCAGGCGTTGTCTATGGTATTTATCTGCGGCTTGATCAATATTTTTATTACGGTTACCAAAATCCGGAAATATATCATCAAGTCTATTCCTCGCAGCCTTCAGAATGCAATCGGCGGCGGTATCGGTATCTTTGTGGCCTATATTGGGTTGCTGAATGTAGGCATTATTAGCTTTGATTCCGGCGTTCCTGCTTTGGCTACATTAAATCAGGCTTCTTTCTGGCTGTTCCTGATTGGTTTGGCACTGACCATTATTCTGTTGGTATGTAAGGTAAAGGGTGCGATTTTAATTGGGATTGTTGTGACTGCGCTGCTGGGTATCCCAATGGGCGTTACAGTCACAACGGAAACTGTTAGCTTTACAGAAGCTTGCCGTCAGCTGCCAACCACGTTCGGCGCTATTTTTACCAGTGAAGGATTAGGTTCCCTGTTCTCCGATACTGCGAAAATACCGCTGGTATTGGTTACGATTTTCTCCTTTAGTATTTCCGATACCTTTGACACCATCGGTACCTTTATTGGTACAGGACGGCGTACCGGCATCTTCAGTGATGAGGATGAGCACGCAATGGAAACAACTCCTGGTTTCAAGTCCAAAATGGATAAAGCGCTGTTTGCTGACGCAACAGCTACT
This sequence comes from uncultured Clostridia bacterium, assembly GCA_944382885.1. GTDB lineage: Bacteria > Bacillota > Clostridia > Oscillospirales > Ruminococcaceae > Massiliimalia. The sequence continues at coordinate 3,088 of CALWNT010000079.1, forward strand.
TCTATCGGTGCGATCTTCGGTACCTCCAATACCACAACCTATGTAGAGAGTGCAGCAGGTATCGGTGCTGGCGGACGGACGGGCCTTACCAGTGTAGTGGTTGCGATTTGCTTTATCATCAGTGCATTTCTGGCTACTTTTGTCAGCGCTATCCCCTTTGCGGCAACGGCTCCTGCATTGGTGGTTGTAGGTATCATGATGCTGTCAGCTTTTAAAGAAATTAAATGGGACGATTTTGACGAAGCGGTTCCAGCCTTCTTTGCCGGTATTTTTATGGCGATTTGCTACAGCATTTCTTACGGTATTGCGGCAGGGTTTATTTTCTACTGCATTACCAAGATCTGTAAAAAACAGGCGAAAGAAATCCATCCGATCCTTTGGGTGGTAACGATTTTGTTTATTTTGAATTTTGTGCTGCTGGCGCTTATTTAGCAGCATGTATAGATACGCCCGGCATTTGCCGGGCGTATTTTTTCGGTAACTTTTGAAGGAAAAGAAAATAATAGTTTGATTTTGAAGGGATATTTCGAAAATTCCCTTAGCTTTTGTACTTAAAGATTTACCATTTTTATGTCAAAAAAACATATTGACAGCTCTATCAAAGTTTTTTAAAATAATGCTGGTGGAATAAGTGGTGGAGTCTGTCATAGGGTGCTGAAACACTCTATTTATTCCTGATTTTGTGTAGTGCGAAGTGTATTCTGGTTTCCTTTACGGCGGAGGAACGGAAAAGCTTGTTCTATATAAAAGCTTAGGGCAGAACTCTGATGGGGGTTCTGCCCTTTCTTTTTGTGAAGGAGCAAAAGCATACTGACAAAACCGGAATCCTCCCCGTTTTTTCATACAGAAAGGAATGGTATATTTTATGGACAATCAACTTTCACTTTTTTACGGCCTGTCCATTTTGGTTGCGGCGCTTGCCTTCGCCTTTGCCGCTTACCTGTATTTATGGGTCAAAAAACAGGAAACCGTAAACGTCAAGATAGGGGAAGTTTCGACCCTGATTAAAGAGGGAGCGAACACCTTTATGCGCAGGGAATATGGTGTGCTTGCAAAGTTTGCTGCTGTTGCTGCGGTCATCATTTTGATTCTTCTGCCATCTCCTATCTGGCAGGGAAACATCTTAGACAATGTTGCTATGGCCATTGCCTACTTGGCTGGTACAGTACTTTCTGCAATTGCCGGTAAAATCGGTATTCTGGTGGCCACCCTTTCCAATGGGCGTTCTGCGGAAGCTGCCCAGAAAGGGATTAAGCCGGCATTTCTGATCGGCTTCCGCGGCGGTGCTGTTATGGGGCTTTTAGTTGTGGGATGCTCTCTGCTGGGTGTTGCGGCAGTTTTAATGGTAACCGGAAATGCCTCTATTTTACTGGGCTTCTCCTTTGGGGCGAGCTCACTGGCATTGTTTGCTAAAGCTGGCGGCGGTATTTTCACCAAAACCGCAGATGTGTCCGCCGACCTGACCGGTAAAGTAGAACTGGGAATCCCGGAAGATGACCCGCGTAACCCTGCCGTAATTGCCGACAATGTGGGCGACAATGTGGGCGACGTAGCTGGCATGGGCGCTGACCTGTTTGACTCTAACGTGGCGGCTATGGCGTCTGCTTTGGTAATTGCCCAATCTCTGTCGGGTGGAGCCTACTCTAATATTTCGATGGTGTTCTGTTATGGGATTTTGGGACTTTTGGCCTCGATTATCGGTATCGCCACCGCTCGAATCGGTAAAAACGGAAATCCGACCCGTGCGCTGAATTCTTCTACTTATGTGACAACCGGGGTGTTCCTGGTATTAACTGCTATTGCGACGGCAATATTTGAAGGCTTTTCCTGGCGGATCTGGGGTGCTTCTGCCACCGGTTTGCTGGTCGGCGTAATTATTGGTATTACTACTGACTACTTTACAGACGACACGAAACCCATTGTTCGTAAAGTGGCACATGCTTCCGGCAGTGGACCGGCCTTTACAGTTTTGTCTGGTGTGGCTTACGGATTTATTTCTGCCCTGCCAGCTATGGTAGGAATTGCCGTTTCCGCATTGGTGGCTTATCAGCTTTGCGCTCCGATGGGAGATGGCTATGCCATTTTCGGTATTTCAATGGCGGCGGTTGGAATGCTTTCGATCGTTGGTATGATTATCTCTAATGACGCTTATGGTCCAATTGTAGACAATGCTCGCGGCCTTGCTGAGATGGGAGGCCTGGGAGAAGAAACCATCCGTACCGCCGACGAGCTGGACAGCGCAGGCAACACGGTAAAAGCTGTGACAAAAGGTTTTTCCATTGGCGCAGCTGGCTTGACTGTTATTTCTCTCTTGGGCGCATTTATGTCTGAGGTGAATGACGCATTAGTTGCGGCTGGAAAGGAAGTCATTACCGGATTTGATATTATGTCTCCTACCGTATTTTTCGGTGTCCTGATTGGGGCTGCTATTCCGGCGGTCTTTTCAGCAATGTTGATTCTCGGCGTTGACAAAAACGCACAGCGGATGGTCGCTGAAATTCATCGGCAGTTTAATTCCATTGCAGGCTTGCGGGAAGGAAAACCGGGTGTGAAGCCGGATTATAGCAAATGTATTGATATCGCAACCAGCGGCGCCTTGAGAGAACTGATCCCTGCTGGCTTGATGAGTATCATCGCAACTGTGATTGTTGGCTTTATTGGGGGACCTTTGGCAATTGGCGGTTTCCTGTTGGGCAACATTGTCAGCGGTTTGCTTCTCGCACTGTTTATGTCCAATGCCGGAGGCTTGTGGGACAACTCGAAAAAATACATTGAGTCCGGTGAAGAGGGCGGAAAGGGAAGCGATGCCCATAAGGCTGCGGTAATTGGGGATACAGTTGGGGACCCCTTTAAGGATACTGCTGGACCTTCCATCAACACACAGATTACGGTAGTTTCCTTGGTGTCTTCACTGCTTTCTGCGGTATTTGTAGCGTTTTCTCTTTTCGGCTGATTCGAATTGCTGGAAGATAGGTCGGATGCCTGAAAATCGCCGGTTGAATGCATCTTTTGCTGTTTCAGGCTTCTGATAAACTTACACATAAAAACACACAGCGTTTTTTGAACGGCTGTGTGTTTTTTGCTGTTGCTTGAGAAGCTTTGACATTCGGTGATTTTTGTTATATAGTGATTCTAACTTTTTCACGGAGAATCAGAGAGAAATGGGGAGTGCTTTTCAAGGAGGCGTACATAGATGGGATATCGTTATATTGATATGGATACCTATAATAGGAAACAACATTTTTCGTATTTTAACAGGTTGGCTTACCCTTTTTCCTCACATTTTGTTATTGTGTTTCCAAAGCGGCAAACGCCGTTCCAGAGCTCAGACAAAGGATCGTGGACGGTCGGATTATCGAATATGACCGCTGTAAAACGTCCCATACTCTGGCGTTGGAAGATGGAACTTATTGCTATTGTACCTTAAAAGATGAACTGCCTTTGAAGGAGTATTTAGCGGCAGCCTATCAACGTGCCTGCCGGGTAGCGGCTTTCTGTACAGGGGCAGACCGTTTTAAAGGCTGATGCTTGTGTATTTAGATTGAGACTAATAAAAAAATAGCAATAGATTTCGGCGGCGAATCAGTTTGCCGTCGTTTTTTGTTCCTCTTTCGGAATGTTGTTTGAGTAAAGCGGCGATTTTTTACAAAAGTATCTGAGAGTGGAGGGCTGTCGATTCTGGAAGGAAAAATTTATGAGAAATCTCTATGCGCAATAGGTAAAAATATCGGAAGAATATTTAGATATAATTTACAAGAATAAAGTTTTTGAAAAAGATATTTTACGACTTTATAGACATAATATGACTGAAATGTTATAATCAATATAACTATCAATGATATATTCATCGCCGGATAAGGACGGAGGGTGATTGATTTTGAAGAAGAAGTCGCTTTATGAAGTCATATATGACGATCTGCTGGAGCAGATTAAGCAGGGGAAATATACACAGGGGAGTAAGCTTCCTTCTGAAAAAGAGTTGGCCGATTCTTACCAGGTGAGCCGTATTACCAGCAAACGGGCGTTAGAACAGTTGGCGGAAGAAGATTTTATTGTGCGGATGCCCGGAAAAGGATCTTTTGTGAAAGAAGAGGCAGTGTCAAAAGAACAGAGACAGGATATGTCGGAGCAAGAGGTTCTTTTAGACGTCCAGCGGCCACAGTTAGTAGGCGTTATTATGGAGGGCTTTGCCGAGAGTTTTGGGACAAAGCTGGTTTTGGGGATGGAAGAGGAATTCAGGCAGTATGGATATAATATGATTTTCCGTTGTTCTCAAGGAAATCAGAAAGAGGAAGAAGCGGCAATCAATGATTTGCTTTCCCTCAATGTTTTGGGGCTGATTATTATGTGTGCTCACGATGAAAATTACAGCCCGAAAATATTGGAGTTGGCAGTCAGTGGGTTTCCAATGATTCTGCTGGATAGACAGATGAAGGGAATCCCGCTGTCTTTTGCAGGAATCAATAACCATGACGCGGCCAGAGATCTGACGGATTATCTGTTTGAAAAGGGACATAGAAAGATTGCGTTTGTCTCCAGTGCGGCAATGGATACGCCCACGATCGCAGACAGGTTCAGCGGTTACATAGACAGCAATTTAGCGCATGGAATTATTACCAACGGATCTTTGTGGATGACGAATCTTCGAGCAACCATCCCCAATGTCCAGGCGGACGAGAAGATTGTGGAAGAGGATCTCTTGAAAATGAAGCGCTTTTTGTTAGAGCATACAGAGGTGACCGCTTTTTTGGCTGTGGAATATGAGATCGCCAAAATGTTGAAAAAAGCGTTGGAAGATGTGTATGGAGAAAAGGCCGCTTCCAGACAGATTGTTTGCTTTGACGGGCCGGACAACGTTGTCCACGATTTTGAGTTTACCCACGTTCGTCAGGATGAGCTCAAAATTGGAAAAACCGCCGCGGATATGCTGTTTGATGCGATTTCCGGGCATCGTGATATTCGGTGTAATTACCTGCCTTATGAAATTGTAATTGGTTATAATGACTGATATAAATGATATAGACAATTCGATCAAAAGATTGTGATAAATTTGCGTTGTTTTTGAGTTTTTAACAACTCTTTAAACAATTTTTAGATAAAAAACCTAAAAAAATAAACAAAATAATTTTGATTGTACAGAAAACAATAAAAAAATTTGTGAAAAAGTATTGACATATTATGAAGTGGCATATATAATATAACCATAGTAAAGAGAGACAATAATCGCTGTCTGCAAAATGCAATTCTGGTGATTATGCACTATCAAAAAAGAAGGAGTGGTATTATGGCAAACACTGCGCTTGCGGGCTCTAAAAAGCGCAAGTCCAATGTGAAGTTCTGGCATAGAGAAGGCTTTGTCGGCTATATGTTTATGATCCCCACATTGATTGGTTTTACAGCATTTGTCGCATATCCATTGGTTGTTTCTGTGTACACCGCATTTACCGATTGGGATGGAGTTAATGCTCCAGTGTGGGTTGGTCTTAAAAACTTTAAGTACATGTTTACAGAAGACCCGATTTTCTGGAAATCTATGGGGGTTACATTCCTTTATGTAATTTATACTGTACCGATTTCTTTGTTGCTCGGTATGGCGCTGGCGGTTTTGTTAAATAAGAACTTGCCGGGTATCCGTATTTTCAGAACACTGTATTATCTGCCGTCTATTACCCCGGCTGTTGCGGCGTTGGTTCTGTGGATGTTCATTTACAAATCCGATACCGGTTTGCTGAACCTGATTTTAAGCAATATTGGTCTTCCAAAAGTTGGATGGCTGACAGATGAAAAGATTGTACTGATTTCTCTGGCGATTATCAAGTTCTGGGGCGTCGGAAGTATGATGATCGTCTTCCTGAGCGGCTTGCAGTCTGTTCCGGTGGATGTATATGAAGCGGCCGATTTGGACGGAGCTAACGGATGGCAAAAGTTCTGGAAGATTACTTTCCCGTTGATCACTCCTATTTTCTTCCTGCAGTTGATCACAGGTTTGATTGGCTCGTTCCAGGCATTCAATGAAGCGGCGATTATGACAAAAGGTGGACCGAACAACGCTTCTTGGCTGCTGTCCTATGAGATTTATCAGAGTGCGTTTATTAACTATAAGTTTGGCTTGGCTACGGCTGAAGTGTGGGCATTGTTCTTCGTTATTTTGGTGTTTACAGTGATCGTATTCTCCAAGTCGGAACAGTACGTATACTACGAGAATGAATAAGGAGGGAAAACAAAGATGGCTTTAGGAAAAAAAGGCCACGAGCTGGCCGTTAAAGTAATTCGTTACATAATCATTTTGATCTTTGTGGTCCCGATGATGTTGCCGCTTTTGTGGATGCTCAGCACCGCGTTAAAAGAAGGTAACATGGTATTTACCAATCCTCCTCAGTGGATTCCGGAAACATTTGCCTGGGAAAACTTTTCCAAAGGCTTGCAGACTGTTAAATTCTGGTCTCGTTTTGTAAATACGTTGTTTATTACTGTGCTGTGTTGTATCGGCCAGGTATTGAGCTGTATGTGTGTCGGTTATGCAATTGGGCGTATTAAGTTCCCCGGCAGAAAAGTATGGTTCTACATGATTGTTGGTTCTATGATGCTGCCCGGTATGGTAACCTTGATTCCGGTATTTAAAATTTGGAGTGCTCTGGGATTTGTTAACAGCTATGTACCACTGATTGTACCCGCATTTTTGGGTTCTCCTTTCTACACCTTCATGGTTCGTCAGTTTATGACAACTATTCCTCGTTCTTACGATGAGGCTGCCAGAATTGACGGCGCAAGCAGATTGCAGATTCTGGTTCGTGTTATTGCCCCGATGTGTAAACCGGTTATGGCTACAATCGTGGTTATGCAGTTCCAGGGATCTTGGAATGATTACCTCGCTCCGTTGCTGTATATCATTGATAATTCCAAATGGACGCTGGCTATCGGAATTGCTCAGATGTCCAACACCAACTACGGTGTACAGTGGAACACTTTGATGGCTGCTGACGTGGTATACCTGCTGCCGATGCTGATTCTGTTCTTCTTAGCTCAGGATTTCTTTATGCAAGGTTTAGGTTCTATGAACTCTGCAGGCGTAAAATAAGTAAGATGACTTTTGATGAAGCTTGATTAAACTCTCTTTACAGATTAGAAGTTTCAAATGATGTCGGAAAATGTTAAGTTTTAAAGTTATTAATAGTGTCAGCTGTTAATATAAAAAGCAATTGTAATTTTATGATTGTAATTTTTTAGGAGGAAAAAATTATGAGCAAAACATCTCTCAAAAAAGCTCTGTGCGCTGTAATGGCATTGACAATGTCTACGTCTTTGCTGGCTGCATGTGGTAACAACAAGACCGGCGGCGTCGGCGAAGTAGACGAAGAGGGTAACGTTACCCTGACCTTTACTCACTGGGAAAATGAAGCCACCAGTAAGGCAATGAGAAAAGCGTTTGACGAAGTGTTTGAAGTAGACCATTCAAACATTCAGGTTGAACTGCAGGCTGCTCCTTTGGGCGATTACGGAACCAAAATTTCTCAGATGATCGCTTCCGGTACTGCTCCTGACGTATTCCAGCTGGGTCATGATATGGGTGTTACTTTCTTCCAGAACAAGTTGCTGTATGACTTTACAGACTATGCTAACAAAGAAACCGATCTGGAAAGCAAATACGCAGAAAACACCTACAGCCAGTGGAGATTCGCAGACGGCGACAAAGAATGGTCTGGTAAAACCTTTGGTCTGCCTGGCTTGCTGAATGTTTACGGTATCTTCTACAACAAGGATTTGTTGGCTCAGGCTGGTTTGGCTGAACCTACCGATGACTGGACTTGGGATGATCTGGAAAACTACGCTACCACTTTGGTAGAATCCGGCGTTTCTGAATACGGTCTGTATGGTATGGGAAATGATATCTTCCAGACCGGTACCCGTTCTGTATCTGAAGGCGGCACTCCTCTGACTGACCAGATCCTGGAACCAACCGCTATCACTATGGACGACACCTTCAAAGCTACTGCTGAAAGAATCAAGAAAATGATTGCTTCTAAAGCTTTCACTCCGCCGACCTATGAAGCTCAGAACATTCAGGATATCTTCAGACAGGGTCAGATTCCGATGCTGTACTACGGTCAGTGGCAGATCGCTGACTTCATCAACAACCCGAATCCGGATCTGAACTGGGATTATGTTGCATTTCCGTCTGGTTCTGCCTGCCGTGCAATGATGTATGACTGCACCGGTTGGGGCGCTAACATCAACATTAAAGCTCCTGATGAAGTTTGGGAACTGATGAAGTTCTGCTCTGGCGATATGTATTCTACCGTATTGGCTGATCAGCCGGTAGCTGCTTCTGCTTACACTGCTTCTGCTGATGCATTCTACAATGCAGTAACCGAAGGCGGACATGAAAAATCTGCGAACGCTGTAAAAGCTATGATCGATGATTCTACGAAGACAGTTTTGAGATTCTACCCGAACTGGAAAGACAATGCAAACAAGGTTGTAAGCGAAAAATGGAACAACATTTTGACCGGTGACCTCGACATTTCCGAAATCGATAACATCGTAAGCGGTGTTAATGAAGTTATCGCAAACGCTCAGTAAGCTGCTGAATAAAATCGCGACAAACTAAACTGAATAGATTAGTTTAACGGGAGAAAACAACTAGCTGCTTCAGCACACTGATGTTGGGCGGGAAGGTATGCAAATGCATCCCTTCCCGCTATTTTTATAAATTACCATACAAAATCATGCCCCCTTTCTTCTTTGCATAGGAAAGGTATTGGGTGATCGTTTCTGATGGTATAAGAAAATCTGTAATGATACGATATGCTTTACGTTGTGTTTTAAAATAATCTATACAATGAAAATAATCAAGAACGGAGTGAATCCATGAAAAGAGTACATCTTATCTCAAATGCGCATTTGGATCCTGTTTGGCTTTGGCGTTGGGAAGAAGGCTGCGGAGAAGCGCTTTCTACTTTCAGAACCGCTGCTGACTTGATTGATGAATATCAGGCTTTTCGTTTTAACCATAATGAAGCGATTTTATATGAGTGGGTAAAAGAAAACGATAAAGTATTATTTGAAAAGATTCAGAATTTAGTAGCGGAAGGAAAATGGCACATTATGGGCGGCTGGTATTTACAGCCGGATTGCAATATGCCTTCTGGTGAGTCGATTGTCAGAAATATTATGGAAGGACGTATTTTCTTCCAGGAAAATTTTGGACAGCGTCCGACAACCGCCATTAACTTCGACTCTTTCGGCCATTCCAAAGGGTTGGTACAGATTTTAAATCAGGCTGGATACGATTCCTATCTGGTTTGCCGTCCTCACAAAAATGGTTTCGATTTCCTAGAACAGGATTTCATCTGGAAGGGGTTAAACGGTTCTTCCATTAACGTTCATCGTTCTGATGAAAACTACAACTCTGTATGGGGACATGCTGCTCAGGAACTTCGTGACTTCTTAGCGGAAAAAGAAGAGGAAGAAGTGACTTTGTTCCTCTGGGGTGTAGGCGACCACGGAGGCGGACCTTCCAGAAAAGACTTGGCTGATTTGACCGAGCAGATCGCCAAGGATGAAAATTATGAAATTATTCATTCTACACCAGAAGAATACTTTGCAGAACTCAGAGAGTTCAACAAACAGTTCCCTGTGGTAGAAACAGGGCTCAATCCGGTGGCTCAGGGCTGTTATACCTCTCAGATTCGAGTAAAACAGAAACACCGTGAACTGGAAAATGCCATTTATATGACGGAAAAAATGGCTACCGCTGCGGAGATCCAATACGGTAAGACCTATCCGCAGGAAAAAATCCATGAGGCAGTAAAAGACTTGCTCTTCAGTGAATTCCATGACGCTCTTCCGGGCTCCGGCAGCAAATTGGTAGAAGAAGATACCTTAAGACAGCTGGATCATGGATTAGAGCTGATGTCCAAAGAGCAGATGTATGCGTTTCTGGCGTTGACATCTGGAGAACCGAAAGTAATCGACGGTACTTCCACCATCATGTTTTACAATCCTCATCCGTATGATGTAACCGGTGTATTTGAGTGCGAATTCGGCCTTCCGAAACAAAACTGGACCACAAACTTCATGTATCCAGTCGTAAAATTCAACGGGGAACCGGTAAAATCTCAGGCAGAAAAAGAGGTCAGCCACTTTAACATTGACTGGCGTAAAAGAGTGGCGGTACAGGCTACCTTAAAGGCTTCCAGCATCAACAGAATGGATGTGTACTTTAAGCCTTTAGGTGCTCGTCCGACCTTTGATCCGATCATTTCCAAACCGACCTATACCTTTGACAACGGCAAGATGAAGGTAGTAGTCAATACTACAACCGGTTTGATCGATGAATATTGTGTAAACGGGAAAAACTACCTCAAAAAAGGCAGCTTCCGTCTTTCGATGTTTGATGATTCTTATAATCCGTGGGGAATTGGTACACCGAACAGCAAGTGCGAACGCACCTTCCAGCTGCTGACTCCTCATGAGGGCAGTGCCTTCTCCGGGTTGGGAGACAAGGTGATCCCCTCTGTAAGAGTAATCGAAGACGGCGACGTCAGAACAGTTGTAGAAGCGGTATTTGGCTTGCATGATTCTAAAGCTTATGTCCGCTATAAACTGCCGAAAGAAGGAACCACCTTTGATGTAGAAGTTGGCGTTCATTTCCAGGAAAAGGAACAGTATCTCAAACTGATGCTGGATACTACCGCAGGCGAACAGGCTGACTTTATGGGACAGATTATGTTCGGTCGCGAAAAACTGGTACAAAACGGAGAAGAAACCGTTTCTCAGAAATGGCTTTCTGTCAACGATAATGAAACCAATTCCGCGATTGCGGTAATCAACAACGGCACTCACGGTGCAAGCTATGACAAGGGAACCCTTGGCGTCACCTTGCTCAGAGCATCCGGTTATACCGCTTCTGACTTTGTCATGGGGAAAGCGCTGCACGAAGATCGTTATGCGGAACGTATGGAACAGGGCGAACGCATCTATCAGTTTAGAATTGCCGCGGATGATGCGGACAAGCTGATGGCTGATGTAGAAAAAATGGCTCAGGCCTTTAACGAAGCGCCTTATGCAATGGCTTACTGCCCATCCGGCAGAGGACGGAAGAAGCCTTCCTTCATTACCCTGAGCAATAATGAGATCATCATTTCTGCCTTCAAGAAAGCGGAAAATCAGGAAGGCTATGTTCTGAGACTGTATGAGTCTGTAGGCAAGGATCAGGAAACCGTTGTTACCATTCCGGAATGGAAGATCGAGGAAACAGTGGCTCTTAAGGGTCACGAGATCAGAACCTTCCTGGTAAAACCGGATGGTATGGAAGAGACCACCATTACCGAGGGGAACTGATTCAAAACTAAATCAGGACTCGTTTAGTTCTGATTTAGCAGAAAGAAAGTAAATTTGGGGGAATTAACATGAATATTTACAAGCTTCCGTGGCGGCTGGTACCGAACAAAATCGTTCGGTACCCAGGCGGCCGGGAAATTGATAAATTCAGAGGCGTTACCCCGCCTCAGGATGATTATCGTCCTGAGGCATGGGTAGGTTCTGATACCAGAACGGTCAACGCAGATCAGACGGATGATCCAAACAATGGATGCGCAGAAGTGGTTCTGCCCAACGGCGAAAGATGTTATCTTTTTGAGGCGATTCAAAAAGCGCCGAAAGAAGTGTTGGGAGAAAAACACATTGCGATTAACGGCGAAAAAATGGGTGTGCTGGTAAAACTGCTGGATGCGGAACGCCAGTTGGGATTGCAGTGTCATCCTACCCGTCCTTATGCCAAAGAGCATTTTAACAGCGATTTCGGAAAAGAAGAATGCTGGTACGTGATCGGCTTGAGAGATGACACAGAAGAGCCGCCTTATGTTCTGATGGGCTTTAAAGAAGGCGTTACCATCAAAGACTTCGAAGAAGGCTATGACAACGACGATATCAAGGCAATGGAAAACTGCTGCCATAAAGTACCGGTTCAGGTAGGAGATCTGTTCTTTATCGAGGCGGGCTGTCCTCACGCCATCGGCGGAGGCTGCTTTGTGGTTGAGGTACAAGAGCCTTCTGACATTACGGTCGGCGCAACAAAGCCGCGCTATAACAGAGAAAATATGACCGCAGAAGAGCTGGAGGAATATAAACAGCGTCTGCTTAACTGCTATATTTATGACGGCGCGGATTATGAGACCAATCTCAAAAAATATAAAATCACACCTCGTTTGATCAGAAGCGGTGATTGGGGAACCGAACACCTCATGATCGGCCAGGAACAGACCAGTTACTTCTCCTTTACCAGAATCGACGCCAAAGGCGCGGTGCCTTTCCTGAAAACCGGTTTTTTACAGGTGATGATCGTACTGGAAGGGAAAGGAACCCTGACCTGTGGAGATCAGGTCTACGACATCAAAAAGGGCGATGAGCTTTTCTTGCCTTATGATGTGGATGAAGTGGTGATGACCCCAGCAGATGGGGAAAAGGTTTCTGCCGTATTGTGCAATCCGGGACAGGTGACTTACACATTTGAAAAATAGAGAGGTTGGTCGGCGTGTCAGACAATAAAGCGAAAATATCGTTTATTGCGTATTACGCACTGATTTGGATGACCTCTTCTATTGTAGGACCATATCAGAGTGCATTCTATTACAGCAAAGGCTTTTCGGCCTTTGAAATTGGCCTGTTATCCTCGATCGGTTCTATTACTTCCTTGGTGATTCAGCCCTGTTGGGGGATGCTGAACGACAGGACAAAGCACAAGATGGGACTGCTGCGACTGGTATTTACCGTTTCTGCCCTGTTGATTCTGACATTCCTCTTAGGACAGGAGTACTGGCATTTCATCATTATTACCATTATTTATGGTTCCTTTAACTGCTCTGTCATGCAGATGAGTGACGTCTATACCTTAGGCTTCATCAACAAAAAGCATCTGCGCTTTTCCTATATCCGCATGGCGGGGACGTTAGGTTATGCTTTCTCTGTATTTGTATTAGGCAGAGCGCTTGGAAATGCGGAGCTTTATATTATTTATATCGTTTCTGCGGTGATGAACATGCTCTGTATGGGTATGACCTTCCTGCTGCCAAAGATGGATGCGGAAGATTATGCCAAACGGGTCAAAAAGACGAAGGGAGTCAAAGGCGGAATAAAAGAGATGATGACCCCTGCGGTCGTTACTATTTTGATTTTCTCCTTTGTGATGCAGATCGCTTTGAGTTACCACAGCACCTTTTTGGGCGTATTTGTCAAGCAGCTCGGTCAGTCGGAGACGATGATCGGGATGCTGCAGTGCTGCTCTGCGTTAAGCGAGGTTCCGGTATTGCTGGTCATTGATTGGTTCCGGAAGCGATACAGCAGCTATGTTATCCTGATTTTCGCAGGATTTATGATGGCGTTTAGGATGATCAGCTGTGCGCTGGCGCCCAGTTGGGGGATTGAAATGCTCTTTATTTCCCAGCTGTTGCAGGGCGTAACCTATATGAATCTATCCTACTGCTGTATCATGTTCATGAATGAACACCTGCCGGATCATCTCAAAGGGACTGGTCTAGCGCTGTTGTCTGTAGCTCAGGGAAGCGCCGGAAGCATTGTGGCCTCTGTGGGCGGAGGATATTTAAGCGATACCTTTGGTATGAATGTCACTTATGGTATCATCACTGTATTGGTGTGTATTGCATCCGCGGTTATGTGGGTGAAATATAAAAAGAGCGGGGAACCCGCTGTATAGCAAGAAAAAGGAAAAAGAAAGAAGGAAACAAACGATGACTTACAAAGAATTAGGGAACACAGGAATTAAATTGTCAGACGTTATTTTGGGTTGCTGGGCAATGGGCAACGATTATTTTTCTGGACAGGAAGATTTAGATTCCACCGCCGCGATTAACGCCGCTTTGGAAAACGACATCAATACATTTGACACCGCATACTGCTATGGCCGCGGCCACTCTGAAGAAGTGCTGGGAAAAGCGCTAAAGGGCAAACGGGAAGACTGCGTAGTTATCTCTAAGCTTTGGAAAACCTTTATGGAAAAAGACGCTGCGTTAAAAGCTTGCGACGATTCCTTGAGAAGACTCCAGACAGATTATATGGATGTTTATTTCATCCACTATCCTTCTGATACCGGTGTCCCGATCGGCGAAACCATGGAAGCGATGAACAAGATGAAAGAACAGGGCAAGATCCGCGCAATCGGTCTTTCTAACTTCAGCCTTGCTCAGATGAAAGAAGCAATGCAGTATGGCCAGATCGATGTGATCCAGCCCTGCTACAGCCTGTTGTGGAGATTTATTGATAAAGACATCCTGCCTTTCTGTATTGAAAACAACATCGGCGTTGTAACTTACAGCTCTTTGGCTCAGGGGATGCTCACCGGCGCTATCAAAGAAGATACCGTTTTGGAAGACGGACGTTCTCATGCGCCTCTGTTCCTGCCTCAGTGGAGAAAAGGCTGCTTGGAAATTACCGACGCCTTAAAACCAATCGGTGAAAAATACGGTATGACTCAGGCTCAGGTTGCGTTGAACTGGGTCATTCGCGCGAAAGGTATCACCTCTGCTCTGGTTGGCGGAAGAAACGCAAAAGAAGTAATTGAAAACGCGAAAGCTGTAAACTTCACCATGACCGATGAAGAATTCAACATGCTGGATGCAATGAGCAAGAAATTCACCGATCAGCTGCCAAACTACAAGACCTTCTTTGACGGAACCATCGTAGAAGACTAAGAAAAGATAGATTTACGGCGTGGAATTTCCTTCTGCGCCGTAGATTTCGGTAAAAACAAAGAATGTGCGGCGCGTCTTTGAGACGCGCGTATAGGGAGGAATTATCATGGCTTTACAAAGTGTAAAAAAATTGCTGACTGATGCCTATAAAAACGGTTACGGTGTTGCCGCCATCAACGTATTTAACTACGAGTCTATTAAATGGGCGGTGCAGGCTGCGGAACGGGAACAGATGCCGATTTTGATTCAGTTCTATCCCGGATACTTAAAGTTTATCTCCTTTGAACAGGTTTCCCAGATTGCAAAGACCCTGATTCGGGATACCACTGTTCCGATCGGTCTCCATCAGGACCACTCCGCTACTTATGAACTGGCGTTGCAGGGGATGAAGGGCGGCTTTCCCTCTGTGATGATCGACAAATCCACAAGCCCCTTTGAGGAAAACGTTGCAGTAACTGCCGAAGTGGTAAAAGCTGCTCACGCAATGGGGATCGAAGTAGAAGGTGAACTGGGTCACGTTGGTTCCGCCAACAATCTGGACGATTTTAAAAATCCGAATCACTTTACCGCTGTAGAGGATGCTGTAAACTTTGTGGAACAGACCAATGTTGACTCTCTGGCGGTTGCGGTAGGAAATGCCCATGGCCCTTATATCGCTACTCCGGAATTGGATTTCAAACGGATCTCTGAATTAAGAGCTGCTTTGGATATTCCGATCGTTTTGCACGGCTGCTCCGATATCCCAACCGATCAGCTTCAGAAATCTGTAGAATTGGGTATTTCCAAATACAATATCGCAACCGAATGGGACCGTCATTTCTACAATACGCTGAAAAAACAGATGGAAACCGGCGGCAGAAACGCTCATTATCCGAATCTGCTGGCGATTGAAGAGCAGATGATCGAGTTTGTCCAGTCCAAGATTAAGATCCTGAACCCGAACAATGTAAAATATGTAAAATAATTACAGCAAAGTCATACTCAAAACGAACTGAATAAGCTAGAGGTATTAAAATGGATGTTGTAGGAATAGATAGACCCTGTATGGATTGTCTGATCCGTGTGAAACAGCTTCCTCAGCCGAATCAGGGCGCTCATGTAGAAGAAAACAGCTGGCAAGGCGGCGGCAAAGTAGCCACCGCTTTGGCTGCGTTAGGGCGTCTGGGCGCGAAATGCGCAATTATTGGGGATACTGGATCAGATTCTTATGGACAATTTTGTAAAAATGATTTAGAATATCATCATGTAGATACCGCTCGCCTGAGAGTACATGAGGGAGCAAAAACCAGTTTGTGTTTTGTACTGTCCGATGAGGAAACCCATGGAAGAAGCATTATGGGCAAAGGCGGCACCTGTCCGAAATTCACCTTGGATGAGGAGGACAAGGCGCTGATTAAAACCGCCAAGATTCTGCATTTGTCTTGGGCGGATGAGAACTGTCTGAATGCGGCAAAATTTGCCAAGGAAAACGGTGTAACCGTGACCTTCGACGGAGATTATTATCATCCGGAAGTGGAAGAACTGCTGCCGTATATCGACGCATTTATCGGCTCTGAGTTTTTCTTCAATGCTTACTTTAAGGACGATCCGGAAACAGACCGGCAGAAACGCTGTGAAAAGATCCGGGCAAAGGGCCCCAAAATTTGCGTCTTTACCTTTGGAGCCGACGGCTGCGTCGTAGATTCTGACGAGGGTTATTTTGAAGTCCCGGCAGCAGAGGTGCCGAAAATCGTGGATACCGTAGGCGCCGGCGACGTCTTTCACGGGGCGTTTCTTTTTGGGATGCTCCAAAAAGACTGGTCGTTAAAGAAAATCGCAGAATTCGCAGGCGTGGTTGCTTCTTTCAAATGTATGCAGATCGGCGGCCGTGCGGGAATTCCCGACTTTAAGACGGCAGATCACTTCTATCGGACCGGAGAGATTCTGGAATCTGATATTCCTGAGCGGGTTGCAAAATACAGCAATTTTGCAATATAATCTGCAAAAAATAGAAGACAAGGAGAATCACTGTGTTAGAGAAAATTCCTGACGTATTGCTTGAAAAAGCAGAAGAACTGGAAAAATATTATGAGGAGCATTATCCTGCATTAGCCCCGTTGGCAAAACAGTGCTTTTTGAATACCATTGAGACCACTGTAAAAAAACTGGATGACGGAAGCTATTTTGTCATTACCGGAGACATCCCGGCGATGTGGCTGAGAGATTCCGCGGCGCAGGTACGCCCTTATATTAAGTATGCCAAAAATGATGAGCTGTTAAAGGAAATTCTGGAAGGCGTAATTGCCAAACAGGCAGAAATGGTCAATATCGATCCTTATGCCAACGCCTTTAATCAGGGCCCAACCGGAGAAGGTCATCCGGATATTACCCAGCTCAACGACTCTGTGTGGGAGAGAAAGTATGAAACTGACTCTCTTTGCGCTCCTTTCTATCTGGCTTATGAATATTGGAAAGAGATCGGCAATGAAAAAATCTTTACCGATGCTTTCAAAACCATGATCCAGAATGTACTGAAGGTATTTAAAACAGAGCAGCATCATGAAAGCTCTCCTTATACCTTTGAACGGCCGGAAGAGCATCTGGTGCTAAAGACCGATACCCTGCCTTTACAGGGACATGGCAGACCGGTGAACCCCTGTGGTTTAACCTGGTCCGGCTTCCGTCCTTCTGACGACTGCTGTACTTTTGGATATTTGATTCCGTCTAATATCATGGCGGTAGTAGCCCTAAGATATGCGGAAGAGATTGCCAAAGAAGTCTACAAAGATGATGCTTTGGCTTCAGAGTGCAAGCTGCTTAGAGAAGAAATCGATGACGCGATTCAGGTATATGGTGTGGTTGATCATCCAAAATATGGTAAAATGTACGCTTATGAAACCGATGGTTATGGACACTACAACCTGATGGACGACGCAAATTCTCCCAGCCTTTTGGCAATGCCCTATCTGGACTATTGCGATGTGAACGACGAGTTGTACCAGAATACCAGAAGGTTTGTCCTTTCCAAGGATAATCCTTATTATTCAGAAGGAAAATATGCTGCTGGTGTGGGAAGCCCTCATACCGATAAAGGCTTTGTATGGCATATCGGCATCACTATGCAGATTTTAACCTCTACCGACCGCGGAGAGATCGAAAAATGCTTGGAAATGCTGTCCAAAACCCATGACAACACCAACTTTATGCACGAATCCTTCAATCCGGACAATCCGTCCGAATACAGCAGACCGTGGTTTGCATGGGCTAATACCCTTTTTGCCCAGATGCTGGAAAAATTAAAAACCGAACACTTTTTCAACGCTTAAAACAATAGCTTGTTGAAAACAAAGCGGCAGATATTTCATCAAACTGTTCCTAAAGAATGCAGAGAGAATATCTGCCGCCTTTGTGTTTAGAATAGAACACTGTGCAAAACAGAGAAAAGATTGCAGCAGCATACTGTAATCGGATAGGAGGGATAAATTCATGAATTTTCCGAAACACTTTATTGCCGCTGGAAAAGAGATGTGCACCTTTGAACAGTATGTCCCGGCGCCTTATTTGCGAAAAGAATTTGAACTCGCACGGGAGGCTGAAGCTGCGGAGCTTTTGATCTGCGGACTTGGTTTTTACCGTCTTTTTATCAATGGAACCGAAATCACAAAGGGCTTTTTGGCGCCTTATATCAGCAATCCGGATCAGATGCTTTACTATGACCGCTATGAAGTAGCCGAGCAGTTAAAGCCGGGGAAAAACGTCATCGGCGTGATGCTGGGCAATGGTATGCAGAACTGCTTCGGCGGCTATGTGTGGGACTTTGAAAAAGCATTGTGGCGCAGCGCTCCTAAGATGGCTCTTTGCTGTACCATTACTGCGGGAGAAGAGACCCTTTCCATCGAATCGGATGAAAGCTTTCTGACCCATCCGTCTCCCATTTATTTTGACGACCTGCGCTGCGGGGAGTATTACGATGCGAGGAATGAGGTTCCTGGTTGGAACTTGCCGGATTGCGACCTTTCCGGTTGGACGCCGGCGATCCCTGCGGAAACACCGAGAGGGGAAGCCGTGATTTCACAGGCGGAACCCATCGTGATGACTGGGGAAATCAAACCGGTTTCGATCAAAAAACAGCAGGGAGGATACCTGTACGATTTCGGGGCCAACTGTGCAGGGCTGGCACGGCTGACCATTCAGGGAAAAGCGGGACAGGAGATCTCGTTGGAACATGGGGAATACCTCAAGGATGGAGAACTGCAGTTTAAGAATATTCAGTTCGTGCCGGACGGCTACGTGCAGAAAGATATCTATATTTGTAAAGGCGGCGAGCTGGAAACCTACCTTCCCAGTTTTACCTATCACGGTTTCCAGTATGTGCTGGTGAAGGGAATCACGGAAGAACAGGCCACAGAAGATCTTTTGACCTATGTGGTGATGAATTCCGACTTAAAGCAAATGGGGGACTTTTCCTGCTCAGACGAAACGGCCAATCTCTTGCAGAAGTTTACCCTTCGCTCTGACTTGGCGAACTTTTATTATTTCCCCACTGACTGCCCTCATCGGGAGAAAAATGGATGGACTGGCGACGCGGTGCTCTCCGCTGAACAGATGCTGTTAAACCTGAATCCGGAAAAGAGCTTCCGGGAATGGATGAAGAATATCTGTAAGGCCCAGACCGACGACGGCGTCATCCCAAGTATTGTACCCACCGGAGATTGGGGCTATGGTTTAGACCCAGCCTGGGACGCAGTGGTGGTTTATCTTCCTTATTTCACCTATCTCTATCGGGGAGAGGTTCAGATGCTGTGGGAATCCCGTACGGCGATTTTCCGCTACCTGGACTATATCAGCCGTGCCCGCAATCAAAAGGGCCTGGTGGAACAGGGACTGGGAGACTGGTGCCATCCGGGGCGGAAAGAGGATCTCTACAAATGCCCCGCTGTAGTGACCAACACCATTATGTGTATGGATATCTCCAAAAAGGCGGCAAAACTATTTGACGTGCTGGGTCAGGATCTGCAAAAAGAATTCGCTCAGAAGCTTTACTGCGAATTCCGGGAAGCGATCCGGAGATATCTGGTTGACTTTTCTACCATGACGGTATTGGGGGACTGCCAGACCGCTCAGGCGATGAGCATTTTCTACGGCGTCTTTGAGCCGGGAGAACAGGCTGCCGCCTTTGACGTGCTCCTTTCTCAGATCGAGCGCGCCAATAACCATATGGATACCGGAGTATTGGGCGGCAGAGTATTATTCCATGTGCTGAGCGCCTTTGGCGAAGCGGATCTCGCCTATACCATGATTACCCAAAAGACCTTTCCTTCTTACGGGAACTGGGTTGCGAGAGGAGCAACCGCTCTGTGGGAGGATTTCCACTCTGAGGATTGTCCGAGAGTCAATTCCAAGAACCATCACTTCTGGGGAGATATCAGCGCCTGGTTTATCAAAGAAGTGGCGGGAATTCATCTCAACCCCTATGAAGAGGACTGCAACGAGCTTCATATTAAACCCAACTTTGTGGGGCAGCTGGATCATGCTCAGGCTTACCATATCGCGCCTGCGGGGAAAATTTCCGTATCCTGGAAGCGGGAAGGCAAAGAGATCATGCTATCTGTTTCTGTGCCGGATACCATGACCGGAAGAATTCTTTTACCCTCCGGCTGGACCTTCTCAGATGGCAAAAGTGAAAAATCTTTGGAAAGCGGAAAATTTATTGTAAATAACTGCGATTTTATTTGACAGGACAGGCAGAAAACAGTATTATGAAGCAGGGACAGTTTATTTGCAGTAAGCTGTGATCTGTCAAAGTTAAAACGACAAGGAAAGGGTGTGTCAGAATGGTATTTTTGCAGGAAAGAATCGGGAAAATCTGCTCTGAAATGCAGAAGCTGATTTATCCCAATGCGATTACCATTGAAAATTACAAAACAACTGTAACAAAAGAACGTACTCCTATCGAAGAGGTAGACGTTTCAGGCTGGTCTGATTTTAAATTCGGCCAGATCTGCGGCGGCCACAACGAATATTTCTGGTTTGCCACAGAGGTGGAGATCCCCGCTGATTTTGACGGAAAAACCGTTACCTATGAACTGAATACCGGTTCCGCAGGGCTTTGGGATACCACCAATCCCCAGCTGCGTATCTATATTAACGGCAAATTCATCCAGGGCTTGGATGAAAACCATCGAGAAGTAATCGTCTGCGAACAGGCGAAAGCAGGAGACAAATATCAGATCGTACTGTGTGCTTTCACCGGCGTACAGACCTTCCAGATGGTGCTCCATTCCCAGTTAAAGGTACTGGACAGAAAAGCAGAAAAATATTACTATGACCTGTCTGTTCCGTACAACGTATCTCTGCTGCTTCCTTCTCAGGAAAAAGCTTACATCGACATTATCACCGCTTTAAATGAGTCCATCAATCTGCTGGATCTGAGAAAACCCTTCTCTGCGGAATACTACGCTTCTCTGGAAAAGGCTCAGGCTTATCTGGACACCGAATTTTACGGCAAGCTCTGCGGCAAAAATGTGGAGAGCAAGGTTTACTGCGTCGGCCATACCCACATCGACTGTGCATGGCTCTGGACTCTGGCTGTTACCGAAGATAAAGCAGTGAGAAGCTTTTCTACTGTAATTGAGCTGATGAAACAGTTCCCGGAATACATCTTCATGTCCAGCCAGCCGCTATTGTATAAATTTGTGAAGAAAAATGCGCCGGAGCTGTACGAACAGATCAAACAGCGCATCAACGAAGGTCAGTGGGAACCGGACGGCGCAATGTTCGTGGAAGCGGACTGCAACCTTTCTTCCGGTGAAGCGCTGGTGAGACAGGTGCTGTTTGGCAAACGCTTCTTTATGCAGGAATTCAATAAGGACAACAAGATCCTCTGGCTGCCTGACGTATTCGGTTATTCCGCAGCGTTGCCGCAGATCATGCAGAAGAGCGGTCTGCCTTACTTCATGACCACCAAGATCAGCTGGAATGAGTTCAACAAACTTCCTTACGATACCTTTATGTGGGAAGGAATCGACGGCACCAAAGTGCTGACCCACTTTATCCCGGCGAGAGACTACGAAAAGATCGAAAGCCATGACGAATATCACGCTTCTCACTTTACCACCTATAACGGCATGTTAGAACCCAATCAGGTAAAAGGCGGCTGGCAGAGATACCAGCAGAAACACATCACCGACGAAGTGATGATGTGCTTCGGCTACGGTGACGGCGGCGGCGGACCGACCAAGGAAATGCTGGAAAATGCCCGCAGAATGTCTGCCGGTATCCCGGGATGCCCTCAGGTTGTGATGTCTACTGCAAGAAACTTCTTTGAAACCATCGAAGAAGAAGTAAAAGACAACAAATATCTCCCGACTTGGTCCGGCGAGCTCTATCTGGAATACCACAGAGGTACCTATACTTCTATGGCGCGGAACAAAAAGTTCAACCGGAAATCTGAATTCGCTTATCAGAACACCGAGCTGTACTCCATGATGAACCGCAACCTCAACGGCGCGGCTTATCCGCAGGATAAGATCAACGACGGTTGGGAAGTGCTGCTGAAAAACCAGTTCCATGACATTCTCCCAGGTTCTTCTATCAAGGAAGTATATGAGGATTCCAGAGAAGAATATAAAGAAATTCTGGCTCAGAGCAGCGCAATGATCGCTCAGGCGCTGGATGAACTCACTAAGAGCATCTCTGTTCCGGCAAACAGCCTGGTGGTTTATAACCCCAACGGCTTTGAAAACAACGAAGTGGTAACCTTTACCGCTCCAGAAGGAATGACCAACGTTTCTGTTTACGACGGGGACAAAAAATTAAACGCTCAGAAACTGTCCGACGGCAGCTATCTGTTCAAGGCAATGGGCGTTCCGTCCAAAGGTTATAAATCCTTTGCCCTGAAAGACGAAGCTTCTGACGCTGCGGCTGACGTGATCTCCAAGGATCTGATTGAAAACAAATTCTTCAAGATCACCATCAACGAAAAGGGTCAGTTCAGCTCGATCTTTGATAAGACCGCTGGCCGTGAAGTGCTCAAAGCAGGCGAATGCGGAAATGTCATCATGACCTATGAAGACAAACCGCACAACTGGGATGCTTGGGATGTCAACAACTACTACAAGGAAAAATCCTGGGAAGTTAACGATGTGAAATCCATCGAAGTAGTAGAGCAGGGTCCGGTTGTATCCGTTCTGAAGATCTCCTACGCTTACCTGGATTCCACCATTGACGAATACATCTATGTATACAATGATATTGCAAGAATCGATATCAAATACCACATCGACTGGAAAGAACATCATATCTTTATGAAGACCCTCTTCCCGGTAGATGTTCATACCACCGAGGCGACTTTCGACATCCAGTATGGTAACGTGAAGAGAGCGACTCATTACAATACCTCCTGGGATTTCGCTCGCTTCGAAGTTTGCTTCCACAAATGGCTGGATGTTTCCGAAGATGATTACGGCGTCAGCTTCTTAAGCGAATGCAAATACGGATGCAGCGTTCATGACGGCGTAGTAGGCCTGTCTATGCTCAAATCCGCAATGCATCCGAATCCGGACGCTGATAAGGAAGTACATGATTTCACCTTCTCCATTTATCCGCATACTGGCGATTGGAAAGACGCGAAAACCGTGGAAGAAGCTTATAAGCTCAACAACCCCATGACTGCTGTCGTAAAGACCGCAGAAGGCGGAGACAAACCGGCTTCTTATTCCGCAGTTGCTACCGGTGCGGAAAATGTAATGGTAGAGGTTGTGAAGAAAGCGGAAGATTCCGACGCAATGATCGTGAGAATGTACGAATGCTACAACCGCAGAACCAACACCACCATGACTTTCCCGGCAGAGATCGCTTCCATCAAAGAATGCGACCTGATGGAAAATGAAACTGGCGATGTGGCTCATAGCGGCAATGTGGCAGAATTCTCCATCAAGCCATACGAAATCAAAACCTTTAAAGTAACCTTAAAATAAGAGGAATCCAAAATGACAAAGTGCTATATCAAAGATTATCCCCGTCCGCAGTTTGTGCGGAAGGATTGGGAAAACTTGAACGGCGCTTGGGATTTCAGCTTTGACGATGAGAAAGTGGGGGAAGCAGACCGTTGGTTTGCTTCCTTCCCTGCTCAGAAAGAAATCCAGGTGCCCTTTACTTATGAAACCAAAATGAGCGGGATCGGGGACGAGACCTGCCACGAAGCGGTCTGGTATCACCGTACAGTCTCTATTTCAGAGGAAACCCTCCAAGAAAAGAAAACCATCCTTCATTTTGAGGGCAGCGACTATGTCACAAAGGTGTGGGTCAACGGCAATTATGTAGGAAGTCACACCGGCGGATATGCCAGATTTTCCTTTGATATTACCTCAGAACTTCATGCCGGAGAAAACGACATTGTGGTAAAGGCGGAGGACTCCTTCGATACCCAGCAGCCCCGTGGAAAACAGCGCTGGGAGCCGGAGAATTTCGGTTGCTGGTATGTGCAGACCACCGGAATCTGGAAGACGGTCTGGATGGAATTTGTACCGAAAAATTATCTCCAGGGCGTGAAGATGACCCCGATGTATACCGACCATCGCTTAGACGTGGAATTTGATGTCAATGCGGATCATTACGGAAAAGATCTGATGGTAGAAGCGGAAATCTATTTTGGGGATATCTTTGTCAATGCGGTGCGTATTCCGGTGACAAAGGCGCATATCCAGACTTCTATCGATCTGTATACCACCGACGTCAACGACTACGGGATGGCCAGATGGACTCCCGACGAACCGAACCTCTATGACATCACCTTTACGCTCCTGGAAAATGGGGAAGCGGTGGATCATGTCGGTTCTTATTTCGGTGTGCGGGATATCCGTATCTGCGGCAATCAGATTCTGCTGAGCAACGATACCCTGTATCAGAGACTGATTCTGGATCAGGGCTATTGGAAAGATTCTCACCTGACCCCACCCAGCGAGGAAGCCTTGATCGAAGATATCGACAAGATCATGCAGCTGGGGTACAATGGTGTGAGAAAGCATCAGAAGGTAGAGGATGAGCGCTTCTTATACTGGTGCGACGTAAAAGGTCTTTTGGTTTGGAGCGAAATGGCTTCCGCCTACCGCTTTACGGACGAAGCAGTGGCGCAGTTTGTGACCCAGTGGACAGAGATCGTTCGCCAGAACTACAACCATCCTTCTATCATCACCTGGACGCCTTTCAATGAGTCCTGGGGTGTACCCTTTATCCATTTCCGCAAACCGGAACAGCACTTTACGGAAACGGTTTACTACCTCACCAAAACCCTTGACCCGTTCCGTCCGGTGATTGTAAACGACGGCTGGGAGCACACCATTTCCGATATCCTGACCCTTCACGATTATCAGGAAGTAGGCGATCTGCTCTATAACCGCTATACCCAGCGGAAAGACGCTATCCTCAACAATGAGGACGGCCACAGCTACTATAAGTTCGCTCTGGCCCAGGGGTATGGATATAAAGGCCAGCCGGTGATTATCTCCGAATACGGCGGGATTGCTTTCAACAACAGCCAGGAAGGCTGGGGCTACGGCAATAAAGTAGCGGATGAGGATGCCTTCCTCAAACGTTTTGACGATATCACCACCGCGATCAAAAAGCTTCCGTATGTCTGCGGCTATTGCTATACCCAGGTTTCCGACGTTCAGCAGGAGATCAACGGCCTGATGGATATGGATAGAAACTTTAAGGTCAATGCCGATGCGATTCGGGAGATTAACCTGAAAAATTACGCTTATTAAAAAAACAGAGAGAACAGTCATCTAAGACTGTTCTCTCTGTTTCGCTTTATACAGATGCAGCTATTTTGACGTTGCGGTACGCTGAATCAGACGGTTTTCCACCCAATTTTTTTCATAGTAAGAACACTTGTCAAAGTGGTCGTTGATCTTCTCCATATGGGCATACATTTTATCTTTGAGGTCTTGTTTTACCGCCCCATATTCTTCACAATCCGCCAGGTTATGCATTTGCAGGGGATCAGAGAGATTGTCAAACAGCAGTTCCAATCCGTCGCTTAAGTAAGTGGCATAGGTATACTGTTTGGTGCGGAACGCACGCCATTCATGACCGTCCTCATAGGTAGCGGTGGCGCCGGTCCCCATCATCAGGCATCCGTCTGTTTCCTGTGCATTTTCTGTTTTCAGGATACACCCGCTGACATCGCTGCCCTCTACCTCATCCGGAATCGGCAGATCCATCATGCTCAAAAGGGTAGGCATAATATCCACAGTGTTAAAGCAGACGTCGCACGTTTCTCCTTCTGGAATCCGGTCTTTCCACTTCATGAGATAGGGAACCCGTACCGCTTCTTCGTAAAAGATATTCTTTGCCCGGCGGCCGTGAGCGCCAAACAGCTCACCGTGGTCAGAGGTAAAGACAATAATGGAGTTTTGATCCAGCCCCATCTGTTTGATTTCCCCCATCAGGCGGCCGAAATTGTCATCTAAATTCGCCACCATGGCATAATACACCCGCATCCACTCAGTGAGTTCTTTTCGCTCCTGCTCGTTGAGCTTGGCCCAGTCGTCCGCGTGAGGGTCGTTTTCCGGCAGATAGTTTTCCGGCAGTTCAAACTTCACGTCCTTGAATTTTTCCAGATATTCTCCCGGGACGTTTTCCGGAACCCAGGGATCGTGGGGAGTACCCAGAGAAAGGAACAGCGCAAAGGGCTTTTCCTGCCCGGAGAGACGGTGGAGCTGCTTAATGGCCATATCGGTCTGGGTATCTGGTTCGTATTTGTCGCAATAAATTTTATCCGGGGTGTCCAGGTGATAATACGCCGCCGCCCCGTAATAGTTGTGATGGAAGTTGTAGGCTGCAAAATAATCATCAAAGCCCAGACGGTCAGGCCCCTTGGGGATAAAAGAGTTTTTCGGATCGTAATGATTTCCCCACTCAGCGGCGTACATGTGCCATTTGCCGATATAGGAGGTCTCATAGCCTGCTTCATTGAGAAGATGGGCAAAAGCCCGTTTGTGATGCTCCGGATTCAGTCGGATTTCATTGATGACCATACCGGTGCTGGTGGTATATTTCCCGGTAAATAAAGAAGCCCGATAGGGGGCGCAGACCGGATGCCCGGAAACTGCGTTGCACAAATCCGTGCATTCTCTGGAAAATTGGTCAATGTTTGGCGTCAGTGCCTTTTCATCCCCAGTATAGCCGACGCTTTGATAACGGAGCTGATCGGCAAAAATGTAGATTAGATTTGGTCTCATAAAAGTTCCTCTTTTCTGATTCGGATAAATTCACTAATTTCTAAATGATATAGAAACATTTTTATACTGAATATAGTAATGCGAAAAAAAGAGAATGTCAACCGATTGGCGACACTTGACAAAAGTTCGGAAAACAGCTATAATAAATAGCACATTCAGTTTTGATAGAAGATGAAGGCATAGCTCAGCTGGTTAGAGTACTTGCTTGACATGCAAGGGGTCGGTGGTTCAAGTCCACTTGTCTTCACCACGTCGGAGCAAGCTTTGTATCGCTTGCTCCGATTTTTTATAAAAATCAGAGCGCGCTCACGCCGCTGCTCCTCCTTTTCGCAAAAAGTCACGCTCGGCTCACCGGCTCGGTTGTAAACGCCCTCGCACCGGTTCGCTGTCGCTACCAACTTTTTGCGAGTACGAGAGTTCAACTCCCACCGCCGAGATGCCGAAAAAATCTTTTTCATGTGGCTTAGACAAATACCATAGAATCGCCTGAAACAGGCGGTTCTATTTTTATATTTATATAAAGATATAATCAGTCGTTTTGCAGACAGCAAAGCGGCTGATTTTTTTGTCTCCTCTCTGTCTGCAACACGGCCAAAGGAGGCCAAAGGTGCTCAGACTGGGGAGGACGGAAGAAATCAGAATAAAGGATGTTTTCGATATGATCCTGTCCGGTAGAATTAAGCTCCTTTCCGGTCAATATATCCTGGGCGACAGGTATCTCTGTGTATAGGCGGCCCGTGAGTATTCGTCCTCTGTCAAGGAACAGGAGCTCTTCTCTTAGCTTGCGTGGACTTTTGAAGATCGTCTGCACAGAAACGAGAACAGTCAGCGTGGGAAGGATATTCTATGTTAAACGCAATCAGACGATGGCCGCGGCAAGTGATATCTGTATTTTTATTGGCTGAGCCAAAGAAAGGTGCTCAAACAATCGCCGACTGATTACTAACCGAACAGCGGCATACGGCTTGTCTTTGAATTTGCGGTGCAGAAGTTTGTAGAGATCATCAATTTGTATGACACAACGATACAAAATCGGCCAACTTTCTAAACAATTTGCTCAATTTATTGAAAAACAAGCGGCTTTGTGTTATAACTAATATAAAAATTTTTACAGGCAAGATCAGAGATATCAGTGCGGTTATGCGGTGTTCTTGCGCGTTGTTTGATAAGCTTGATAATATATAAAAAGGAGGAGACGAGAATGCCAACAGTATATGAAATTAAAGAACAAATCAAATCTGCACGAGGACTTATGAAAGCGGACTTAGTTATTAAAAATGCCAATGTTCTTAATGTGTTTACGGAGCAGTTTGAAAAAAAGGATATCGCTGTTAAAGATGGTTATGTTGTAGGACTTGGTGAATATGAAGGAATAACAGAAGTCAATGCAGAAAACAAAACAGTTGTCCCCGGCTTTATTGACGGTCATGTGCACCTTGAAAGCTCAGTCGTTTCTCCGAAGCAATTTTGTAAAGCGGTTGTGCCTCACGGTACAACGGCTGTTGTTGCCGATCCTCACGAAATTACAAATGTGCTTGGGAAAACGGGATTTAACTATATCTTGGAAGCCTCAAAGGGATTGCCCTTGGATGTGTATTTGATGGTTCCTTCCTGTGTTCCTGCAACACCATTTGATGAGTCCGGTGCGGAAATTACCCATGAAGATATTGCTCAACTTCTTGCGAAGCCGGGAGTAATCGGTCTTGCTGAAATGATGAATTTTCCCGGAGTTTTGGATGGCAGTCTTGATGTTTTAAGAAAAATCAGCACCGCAACTGATTCCAAAAAGGTAGTTGACGGTCATGCTCCCGGTCTTTCAGGCAAAGAGCTTAATGCTTATATTGCATCAGGGGTCCGTTCAGATCATGAATGCACCACTGCAGAGGAAGCTATGGAGAAAATCAGTCTCGGTCAATGGGTGATGATCAGAGAGGGAACAGCCTGTAAAAATCTCGAAGCGTTGATGCCGCTTTTTGAAAAGCCTTATTGCGACCGTTGTATGCTGGTCACAGACGATAAACACCCCGGAGATTTGGCAAAGGAAGGCCATATAGATCATATTGTAAGAAAAGCAATTTCTCTTGGCGCTAACCCTGTTAACGCCTATAAAATGGCATCCTATAATGCAGCGATATACTTTGGACTTACATCAAACGGCTCCATATCTCCGGGCTATGCCGCAGATTTTGTTATTTTGGATGATGTTAACTCCGTTAAGATTCATTCCGTATATAAAAAAGGTAAGCGTATTGATGATTCTATAGACAGCATCCTTCGCTCTATTGTCAGAGCCAATCCCTATGTTCTAAAGGTAAGCGATACCGTTCGTATCAGAGAAATTACTGCCGATAATTTTAAACTGAATAAAGAGAAAGAAAAAGTAATTGGATTAGTTCCCGGCGAAATACTCACAACCGACGAGGGTTATGCAACGGACGTTGATGTGGATCAGGATATATGCAAATTATCTGTTATTGAAAGACATCACAACACCGGGCATATTGGAATTGCCTTTGTAAAGGGATATGGGCTTAGAGCAGGCGCTGTAGCAACAAGTATTGCGCACGACTCCCATAACGTGATCGTTGCCGGGATCGATGATGAGGATATGGCTTGCGCCGTATCTCGGATAAAAGAAATGCAAGGCGGAATGGTTGTTGTGAAAGACGGTGAAGTAATTGCGGAATTAGCTTTGCCTATTGCCGGACTTATGTGCGACTTGGATGCAAATGAATGTGAAGAAAAGCTTAATCAGGTAAAGGAAGCAGCCTATTTGCTCGGAGTCAATAAGAATATAGATCCGTTTATGACATTATCTTTTTCAAGTCTTGCAGTTATACCTACGCTTCGCTTAACAACGCTTGGTGTTGTTGATGTAACCAAGTTTGAATTATTAAATTAATATCTCATACAGGATGTTTATCAGATAAATAAACAAACATAAGGAATGGGAGAAACGCAAGATGGAAAGTGAATTAAAACAATTATTTGATTTTCAGCGTTTTTATAACAATGACAGTCTTGCACGGATGATCGCGGAAACCGAAAGCCGCTATAGCAAAGAACTTAATGACGAAGACTTATCCTTCGTTAGTGCTGCAGGAGAGGGATTTTCCGGGCGGCATAGAAAGGATGGCGGTCAGGATGATGAATGAAACTCTTGATAGAGAAAAGTTATATTCTGACTATCATCTAAAAGTGAGCCGTTATGTGTCAAGTCGAGTTCAAAATACTTGCGATGTTGAGGATTTGGTATCCCAGATTTTTTTGAAGGTGTATAAAAGCTTAGACGGTTTTGATAGCAGTAGGGCTTCGGTTTCAACATGGATTTATACCATAACAAGAAATACCGTGATAGATTTTTTCAGAACGCAAAACAATCTTTTACAACTAAAAACAGAGATTCCTTCAAACGATAAGACTGATGATAATTTGCTTCGTGGAGAGCTTTTAGACGAGCTTGCAGCTGCACTTGAAAAATTGGATGAGCGAGAGAGAGATATTATTATTCTCCATTATTACAGCGAAAAGACATTGGTTGCGATAGCGGAGCTCATGGATATCTCATATTCATATGTAAAGATACTACATAAAAACGCGATCAATAAATTAAAAAAATTGATGGTGTGATTGAGGAGGAAACAATATGAAGCTTAAAAAAATCTTATCTGTAATTCTTGCAGTGATGATTGTCATTGTTGTGCCGACGACGGTAAGCGCAGAAACTGGCAGCAAGTACATTTATACGGTAGAAAATGGCGAGGCAATCATTACCGGCTTTTCTTCTTCAGAAGAAGGCGACATAGTCATCCCTGATACGCTCGGCGGTTATCCCGTTACTGCAATTGGTGATAGTGCATTTGAAAATTGTACGAAACTGACAGGCATAACGATCCCAGACAGTGTTACAACCATCGGTGACTGGGCATTTTGCAGATGTACGGAACTGACAGACATCACAATTCCGGACAGCGTTACAAGCATTGGTGAGTATGCATTCTACGCTTGCCTGAAAGCTACGAGCTTAACCATCGGCAATAACGTTGAGACTATTGGTGATTGGACGTTTGGCCACTGTGACAGACTGACAGAAGTCTATATCCCAGCCAGTGTAACGAGTATCGGCGAGGCTATATTTGGCATTTGCGGCCTGGTGGAGAGCATATCGGTTGATCCATCGAATGAGGTGTATCACGTGAAAGACAACTGTCTTATAAAAACAGAATCAAAGGAATTGATTCAAGGTTTTAACAACAGTATAATTCCGACAGATGGGAGCGTAACGAGTATTTCCTCTTCTGCGTTCTACCAATGTGGAGAACTAACAACAGCAACCATTCCGGACTGTGTTACAAGTATTGGAGAGTACGCCTTCTTTGGCTGTATAGGGCTTACCGATGTAACGATTGGTATAGGTACAACATATATTGGGGAAGCTGCATTTTATGCCTGTGAAAAACTGACTGATATTGTGATTCCTGACGGCGTTGAGAATATTGATGATGATGTGTTCGGGTGGTGCTCTAAATTGGAAAATATTTCACTTCCAAATAGTGTTACGAGGATTGGCGCCCGGACGTTTACTCGATGTGCCTCATTGACGAGCATCACTCTCCCGGACGGTGTTGAGAGCATCGGTGAATATGCGTTCAATAGTTGTACGAAATTAACAAACCTTGTGCTCCCGAACAGCGTGACGTATATCGGGAATTTGGCATTTGATGGTTGCAGTAATCTTGTGCTTACGGTATATCCAGATTCTTACGCTGCTCAATATGCCGATTTAAATGCGTTGAACCATCATATCTCTGTAAAGGCCGAAGATATTCAACCTACCTGTACAAAAGAGGGACTTACCGGAAAAACTTATTGTTCTATATGTAATGAGATCCTTAATCCTGGCGAAGTAATTCCTGCAACAGGACATACACCCGGTGAATGGGTAATTGAAAAGGAACCGACCGATTCTACCGAAGGACTTCGCGTGAAAAAATGTACAGAATGTGGAGCAGAGCTTGAGCGTGAAGTGATTCCGGCAGATACTACAAGCGCCCCGCAAACCGGAACGGAGCCTGACCGTGAGGAAAGCGCCCCAGATAATACGGGCAGCCCGCAAACCGGAGAGAATTCAAATATTCGGTTATGGGCAAGCCTTATGTTAATCAGCGGACTTTCTGCGTTGGGTATTATCGTCATCCTAAAACGCAAAGAAAAATCCAAATAAATTAAGGAAAGATACTATGATTAGAGATTATCTGCATACTGCAAAAGCCAAACAAATTGTCTGTGCTTCATTGATTTTTGTTCTGATCTGTTCTGTAATAACCGGTTGCGGCACCAAAGCAAAGGACGTAACCGATTATTCTGAAGCATCAAATTGGGCTTATTTTGAGGATGAGAAAACAGATATCGAAGCAGATGTATTTTTCATTTGTCCTACCGTTTACTTGGGCGATGAAGAGAACTTTAATATGTCCCTTACTGACGAGGAGACAAAATCAAATTTCCTTGGGGCTGTAAATATGGAAAAAGGTATTTACGATGCCGAATCCCGTTTCTTCGCTCCTTATTACAGACAAATCGGCCTGAATGTATATGAAATGAATTCAGATCAACAAGCGGTTTACCTTGACATTGCTTATGCCGATGTAAAGGCTGCTTTTGAATACTACATGGAAAACGAAAACGACGGCAGACCGATTGTTTTGGCAGGGTTTTCGCAGGGA
This sequence comes from uncultured Clostridia bacterium, assembly GCA_944382885.1. GTDB lineage: Bacteria > Bacillota > Clostridia > Oscillospirales > Ruminococcaceae > Massiliimalia. Next base: position 35,746 of record CALWNT010000079.1, read on the forward strand.
GCCGATATGTGTATCCGACTTTTAAAGGATTGCTTTAAGGATGAAAATACAAATAAACAGCTCATTGCCTGCTATGCAATAGGCTGGAGGATAACGGATCAAGAGTTGAAGGAGAATCCGCACCTGAAATGTGCCTCTGGTGAAAGTGATACGGGAGTAATTATTTCCTTTAACAGTGAAGCTGAAACGATTACCGATTCGCTTATGATCCCAAGCGGAACAAAGACAAACGCAATCAATCCTCTTAACTGGAAAACAGACGGAACGATTGCTGATAAATCTTTAAATAAAGGAGCTTGCTTTACTAATTACGATGGTGACATTGTAAATGAGATTGTCGGTCTAACGGGAGCTTACATTGACAGCACACGCGGAGCACTTAAAGTGACCGATATTAATCCGGAAGATTATCCGGCGGGGCTTGATATTTTTGAGGATGGCATATACCATCTCTATGATTATCAGTTCTTTTACAGAAATCTACAGGAAAATGTAGCGCTTAGAATTGACGCATATTTGTCAAAATAAATCACAATGCAAAAAAGATTTGGAATAGCATTTCTATTGATAGCCTTAATTGTTTGCTGAAAAAGATACCATCGGAGCAGGCTGGTGGAACGATTCTGAATGGAATGAGAAGGCTAATATGGCTCTTAATCCCTATGCTGCGTTGCCACAGTGGCTTGCTGTCAGTGCTGCGAAATAAGCGTTATCCTTTTTGAATTTACTTGGTACATTTATGAAAACACCATTGAAATCTGGGCCCTTGCGGCTGAGAAATCAATGGTGTTTTTGTGATAAATCCGGTAGTGGGATCATAGAAGCTCCGTTATGTTTGCGGGCTGGATAGGAAAACAAAGATCGAAAGGAAAAGAACCTTGTTAACAAAGAGAGGTTAGGAAAAAGCGCTACATATCATCCTCTAAAATTTGAATCCCTGCGCCAATCAGTTTCGGACCAACATACACGCCTAATGTGCTGTCAATTTCCCCCTCCCAGCAGTTTACTCGTTTGGGAAGAAGTTTTAGCACAGTTTGTCGTACCGTCTTTAAATCCTCTGGGGCGCCTCCGCTGGCAAACATCAGGTTATATCGTTTGCCGGGATGTTCTGCCGCAAATTCCGTTACCAATTCGGTAATCCGCATGAGGGACTGCTTCCTTCCCCGGATTTTTGCCACGTTAATCAGCTCTCCGGTGGGGGCAAAGGAGATGATCGGCTTCATATTCAGCATTGTCCCCGCAATTGAGGTGATTTTGCCGATTCGTCCTCCTTTTTGCAAATATTCTAACGTATTGATGCTGAAAAACACCTTGGTATTTTGAATCAGTCTGGGAATCAGGTCCATCAGCTCGTCCCAGGTTTTTCCCTGTTCGATATAACGGGCGGTCTGAAGGGCAGTTGCACCGGTGCCGAGACAGCCGCTTAGGGTATCGAACACCGCCGTTTTCAGTTCAGGAAATTCTTCCGAGACCAGTTTCACCATCTGATAAGTTCCGCTCAGGCCGCTGGAAAAAATAATGGCGATAACGCTGGTGTATCCCTCGGCTTTTAAATTCCGGAAAATCTGCTCCACGGTTTCCCCGTCCGGCAAAGAAGTTTTGGGAATTTCCAAAGGAAGCCGATTGTAAACTTCCTCCGGGGTAATGTCTATTCCGTCGAGATAGGCTCTGTCCTGATAGATGATTTTTAAAGGAACGATGGCAATATGATAACGTTTTGCCAAATGAGGGGGAACATCCGCGCAGGAATCGGTCAAAACGGCAATTTTTTCTCGGCTCATAATAGACACTCCTAATTTTATAATACTGTCTATTATAAGGCGTATTTTCAGTTTTGGCAAGAAAAATCAGATAGGGAAGAATAAAGAGAGAATCCCCCTTTTGCCGTTGGGACAATTGGTTTTTGCTTCCATGTATTTCGGAAAAAGAGTTAATGAAATATCTAGTTTCCTATGGGTAAAATAATTATTTTTGCCACTTGCTTTTGACATGGGCTTATGGTATAATTGCAACCGTAAAATTTTAACAGAATTAGATATTGACACAGCTATCTTTATCTATCGTCAATATGGTCAGAAAAAGGGAGTAGCTAGCGAGAAAAATTTTCGCGTCTTCGGCGTCAGTACGGCTTTTGCCCGCTTGAGACTTAAAAGGCAAGACTTTTATCGAAGAAACACTTCGGTAAAAGTCTGTTTTTTATGAAGTCTTTGTCTAAAAAACTGATGGCCGGAAGAAGGAGGAGGGAAATTCCCGGATTTTGGTTCTGTTTGTAGATAAGGATTACGATTGATGTTTCGGAGGAATGAAAATGGCAGAGTTATTTTCAAATGTGACAAACATAACCTGGCAGCAAGTGGTTATGTGGGTAATCGGAGGGGTTTTGATTTATCTTGCAATCAAAAAGGATATGGAACCTACCTTGCTCCTTCCCCTGGGCTTTGGAGCAATTTTGGTAAACCTTCCCTTATCCGGGGCAGTGACACAAATTTATGACGGTGCGGAAGAAGTCGGCGTCATTGATGTATTGTTTGACGCAGGAATTGCGAACGAACTGTTCCCGTTGCTGTTATTTGTGGGGATTGGTGCGATGATCGACTTTGGTCCCCTGCTTTCCAATCCAAAATTGATGATTTTTGGTGCGGCGGCTCAGTTCGGTATCTTCTTTACCCTCAGCCTTGCTTCCCTGTTGGGCTTTGAGATGAAGGATGCCGCTTCTATCGCGATTATCGGTGCGGCTGACGGCCCGACCTCTATCTTTGTAGCAAACTTTTTAGGTTCTCAGTATATCGGTGCTATCATGGTAGCGGCATATTCTTATATGGCGCTGGTACCGGTAGTGCAGCCTCCGGTGATTAAACTGCTCACCACCAAGAAAGAGCGTTTGATTCGGATGCCTTTCCGTCAACAGTCTGTTTCAAAGCTGACGAAGATTCTCTTCCCAATTATCATTACTGCGATTACCGGTATTGTTTCTCCAAGAAGCGTAGCTTTGATTGGTTTCCTGATGTTTGGTAATTTGGTTCGTGAATGCGGCGTACTGGACTCTCTTTCTGAAACTGCGCAGAAAGTTTTAGCGAATTTGGTAACATTGTTTCTCGGTATCACCATCGCAACCAAAATGCAGGCTGAGATGTTCCTGACTCCTCAGACTTTGATGATTATTGTTTTAGGTCTGGTGGCATTCGTCTTTGATACAGCAGGCGGTGTTTTGATTGCGAAGCTGATTAACCTGTTCCTGCCAAAGAACAAAAAACTCAATCCAATGATCGGTGCGGCCGGTATTTCTGCGTTCCCAATGTCTGCCCGTGTGGTACATAAAATGGGCCTGAAAGAAGATCCGCAGAACTTCCTGTTGATGCATTCTATCGGAGTAAACGTTTCCGGGCAGATTGCTTCTGTAATTGCAGGCGGCTTGATTCTGAATATGTTAGCTTAATTGAGGTGTGAAGTATGAATTTGGATTTTGATGCGTTTTTAGACACCCTTCCAATTATGGGTATGGGCATGGCTGGCATTTTTATTGTTACTATTGTGATTATACTGGCAATGGTGATCCTTCAGAAAGTGACCCAGCCGAAAGACAAAGAATAAAAGAACTGCCGCGCGCCTTAGATAAGGCGCGCGGCAATTTTTTTATTTTCTTAATGATAGAAAAACAAACAGAAATTTATCTTCTGTGTGGGGGTGCCGACCCCCACACCCCGGCTCAATTTTGCTCGCCCAAAATTGAGGAAAAGGGCGCCGCTCAGTCGCCGCGGGGGCTTGGGTACGGGTCTAACAAGTATTCTCCTGACCATGCGAAGTAGGAAAAATTCGGTTGGCAACTAGGGCTGACAAATATTTTGGCAGAAACTGATATTTTCCGTTGTACTTCGTTAGAAGCCAACTTAATAGACCCGTAGGGAGCCTTTCCGGCGTTTGAGGAATGCCCTTTTGGTTTCTTTTAGGCAAGCAAAAGAAACTCGGGGTTTGGGGGCCGACGCCCCCATAAGTTGAGTCCAGAACCTTCTTGGTTCTGAAAAGATAGATTTCTATTTTTCTTCCCGTTTGCCTTTTTTTCGAAAAAAGAGTAAACTGTCTTTAGAAAGTAAAGTTATACGTAGCAAAAAGGTGAGAAAAATATGGAAGAACAGATGAAAGCGCTGGTTTGCCACCAAAACGGCAGTATTTCCTTAGAGGACAGACCGGTTCCCATACTGCTGGAGGAGACGGACGCAGTGGTCAAGGTCACCCTTTCCACCATCTGTATGAGCGACCTTCATATTATGCGGGGAGCCGTCCCAAGAGCGGTGCCGGAAACGGTGCTGGGTCATGAATTTGTGGGAGAAGTGGTGTCAGTGGGCGAGCAGGTCCGTACACTCCGTCCTGGAGATCGGGTCGCGGCAAACTGCATTACCTTTTGCGGAGAATGCTATTTTTGTAAAAAAGGATTTATCAACAACTGTCAAAACGGCGGCTGGGAGCTGGGATGCCGGATCGACGGATGTCAGGCGGAATATGTTCGGGTTCCCTTCGCAGAGCAGGGACTTACTAAAATTCCGGATCAGGTCACGGATGAGAATGCCCTGTTTGTGGGGGATATCCTTTCCAGCGGTTATTTTGGGGCAGAGCTTTGCGACATCACGCCGGGAGATACCATCGCGGTCATCGGCGCAGGTCCGGTAGGACTGTGCGGAATGCTTTGCGCCAGGCTTTTCGGAGCCGCCAAAATTATTGCGATGGATATTGACCCTTACCGGTTGTCCTTTGCGAAAGAGCAGGGCCTTGCGGATGTGACTATTTCTCCGACGGAAGCTGACTGGGAAAAGACGATTGCGCAGGAGACCCATGGCTGGGGCGCAGACGGCGTGATTGAGGCTGCAGGAGGGAAAGATACCTTTGACATCGCCTGGAAAATCGCGCGGCCGAACAGCGTAGTGGCATTGATCGCCATGTATGAGGAAAATCAAACCTTTCCCTTGCCGTCCATGTATGGGAAAAATCTCATTTTCAAAACCGGAGGAGTGGACGCTGTCCACTGCGAACGTTTGATGGAACTGATTGCCGCAGGAAAGATCAACACAGATTTTCTCATTACGCATAAAGCGCCGCTTAATGATATTTTAAAAGGCTACGAAGTGTTTGGGGAACGGAAAGACCACTGCTATAAATGGGCAGTCACCCCCTATGAGGAAAGAGCATGAGACTGTTTATCGCAATTCTTCTGCCGGAAGAGGTAAAAAATGAGCTTTGCCGGCGCAGGGATCTCATTTTAAAAGACGCTTCCCGAGGGAACGGCACGCAAAGGGAAAACCTTCATCTGACGCTTGCTTTTCTGGGAGAAGTTTCGGGAACGGGGAGGATTCAGAAAATCAAATCTGCCATGAATCGGATGGAGGCTTCCCCCTTTGCCTTTTCTTTGGGAGGACTTGGCAGATTTTCAGGAAACGGAGAATCCCTTTACTTTAACCGCCTGCTCTCCTGTCCTGACTTGATGAAATTGCAGGAGGAGCTGTCCCAGCAGCTTCAGGAAGAGGGCTTTGTCTTGGAAAAGCGCAAATTCAAGCCCCATTTAACCTTATCCCGGCGGACGGTTCTATTCCCGGAAAAAGAGCAGCAGTTACTGGGACAACGTTTTTCTCCGCTGAAAGTTCCGGTAACGGAAATCTGCCTGATGAAGTCAGAACGTCTCTATGGAAAGCTCACCTATACGAAATTATATGGCAAAACCCTCGTTTTTCAGGAGAATCGGCAGGAGGAAGAAACATGAATATACAGATCTACGGTAAGAAAAAATGCTTCGATACCAAAAAAGCGGAGCGGTATTTTAAAGAGAGAAAAATTCCCTTTCAGCAGATCGATCTGCCGAAATACGGCATGAGCAAAGGAGAACTCAAAAGCGTGCTCCAAGCGGTCAAAAGCATTGACGCTTTGTTGGACGAAAAAGGGAAGGATGCGGCCTTGATTCGGTATCTAGCTCATCAGGAAGATCAAATCGAAAAACTGCTGGAACAACCGGAAAATCTCAAAACGCCAATCGTGCGCAATGGAAAGCAGGCCACGGTGGGCTTTTGCCCGGATATCTGGAAGGATTGGAAATAGGAAAGGGGTGTCGCTTTTTGCTGTGGAATCCTTGGCATGGGTGCCATAAACTGAGTGCTGGATGCCAAAACTGCTATGTTTACCGCATTGACCATCAGCATGGAAAAGACAGCACGGTGGTAAGTAAAACGTCTTCTTTCCGTCTCCCGGTCGCTTCTAAACGGGATAAAAACCTTCAAATTCCCTCAGGAGAGCGAGTCTATACCTGTTTGTCCTCCGATTTCTTTTTAGAGGATGCAGACGATTGGCGGGAGGAAGCCTGGAGCATGATCAAAGAGCGGTCTGATCTTTCTTTTTATATCATCACCAAGCGGATTCACCGTCTGGAGGATTGCATCCCTTCTGACTGGGGAGAAGGCTATGAAAACGTCACCATTTGCTGTACCGTGGAAAATCAGGACCGTGCGGACTTTCGCCTGCCGATTTTTTACCGGGCGCCGGTGCGCCATAAGGAGCTGATCTGCGAACCCCTGTTGGAGGAAATCGACCTTTCTCCCTATCTTGGGGATTGGATAGAAGGGGTAACGGTGGGAGGCGAATCCGGCCCCGGCGCCAGGCCCTGCGATTTTTCCTGGGTACTAAAATTGAGAGAGCAATGCGTGCGGGTCGGTGTTCCCTTTCATTTTAAACAGACTGGAGCGTTCTTTGTGAAGGACGGAAAACCATACCGAATTCCCCGGTCACAACAGAGTGCTCAAGCAAAAAAAGCCGGAATTGATTTTGTAAAATAAGATCCTTCGTGGAATTCCTATTTTGAGAAACCGGGAATTTTGGGAAGAATTCTGAAATAAAAAGGAGGTCTCCATTATGGAAACAGCATTGGAAAACTTGCTTACCAGAAGAAGTGTGCGGAGCTATCAAAAGAAAGAGGTGCCGGAAGACTTGCTCCAAAAAATTACCAAAGCCGGAGAATACGCTCCCAGCGGAATGGGCCGCCAGCCCTGCGTTATGGTAGTTGTGCGGGACAAAGAATTGCTTGAAAAAATTTCCCAGATGAATCAGGCCGTCATGGGTGGGGAAGGCGATCCCTTTTACGGCGCGCCGGCAGTAATTATCGTCTTCGCCGACAAACGCAGCGGCACGTATCTCTACGACGGGGCGCTCACCATGGGAAACCTGTTAAACGCCGCCCATGCGGTAGGAGTGGATTCCTGCTGGATCCATCGGGCAAAAGAGGTGTTCGAGACCCCAGAGGGAAAGAAACTAAAGGCTTCCTGGGGCTTGGATGAAAATTATGAAGGAATCGGCAACTGTATCCTGGGATACCGTGAGGGAGAACTTCCCGCTCCGGCTCCGAGAAAAGACAAGTTTGTCATTTGGAAATAGAAAAACACGTGGGCCAAAAAGCCCACGTGTTTTTCCTTTTAAACGAATACTTTTTAAAATTCAGTTTCTTCAAAAACCGAATGGCTATTCCGGCAACCGTTTTTGATAAGACTTTGAAACAGCGGCCAAATAACAAACGACAAAAATATTTACAATTCCATCTGTGATTAAAACCAGATAGGTATAACGTTCCTTCGTCTGGGAAACAGAAAAGGGATCAAGAAGGATGACCATGGCGAGAATGGCAGTAGCCATGGCGATCATGAGAACGACCCACCATTTAGAGCTGTCCATACGAAGCAGATCCATGGAGAACTGAATTTTAAGGATACTGTCAAAGATGATGAGCAAAGCCAAAAGCTGGGTGAAAATTCGTTCAAATTCGATGGTGTTGCACACAGCGTAAAGCCCCAGTAAAACAGCGGCAATTCCAAAGGAAAATCCCATATGTCCAGGGCGTTGATACTGTTTCCTGATAAAAAAGACGCCGGCGCTGATCACTCCCCAGATGATACAAAGAATTCCCAACGCATGGCAGAGATCCATCAGGGATAGCGCCGGAAAGAAAAGTAAAATGACTCCTACCGCAATATATCCCAAAGACAGGCAGAGCAGATTGAGACGAAGACTGGGCTGTCGATTTTGGTTCATTTTCATGATAAACAAGCTTCCCTTCTATTTTTTTGAAAGAAAAGACACCTTTTTACAAAGGTGTCGAATAAAAGCATATAAATACTTGAGACTAAAACCATAAGATAAATTGTAGTTTGAGTTGAAAATGATATTTTGAACTGAGGAAAAAGGTTTGTAAAGCAAAAAGAACGGAAAAAAGGTTGCATTCTTTTTCCAAAAGTAATATAATAAACTTGAGAAAACAGAATTTGCAGCATCCGGATGATGCCGACACATCATCCGGATTGCGTAGGTGACGAGTCCACCATACACAACGGGCTATGCCTGTACTGCTTTTTACATTATACCTTATTTTTGCTTCGATTACAATAGAATTTAGGAAATGGACGTTCTGCTCCGTTTCGATTCTCCGCAGAATTTTACAGCTATTGAAAAGGGGCAAAGAATGTAGGCCATTGTGTTGATTGCATATTAAATAGAAATATTTAGTGCTGTATGGTTTTAGGACGATAGCAGCATTTTTGTTTTTCTCGACACAGCTCGCAGGGAAGGGAACTGGTTTGTAAGGGATCCCCAATCTGTGCATAATGTTTTCTTCCTTTCCGAGGGCTGTGTGATGAAAAACAGAAGACTGCTTAAGAAAAGCTGACAGAACTGTACTCGCTTTCGAGCAAATCCCCCTTGGCACCTGCCAAGGGGGATTTTGTTTTTCAGAGTTGTCCAGTCAAGGAAAAAGTGCTATACTTTTTAGAAAGAAATGATCGGATAAGAGGAGGAAAATGAAATGAAACGTTGGATTATGGATGAATTTGACATTCAGCTTTCCTTTGAAGAAGCAAATAAAAGAATGCATCTGGAAGAAGAGGAGGATATCGCCCTGATGCGTTCTCTGTGTGATAGAGCGGTGGAACTTGCGAAACCCAAGGCTATCTGCCGGGAATGTGCGGTTGACAGCATCCAAGGGGATCAGGTTATTTTATCCGGTACAACATTTGAGAGCCGCGTCATGGCCGAAAACCTCAAAAATACCCAAACGGTTTACGCTTATGCGGTTACTTGCGGACGAGAGGTAGACGATTGGAGCCATAAAGAAACAGATCCGGTAGTGGGTATCTGGCTGGATATGGTGAAAGAAATGATTTTGGGAAAAGCGATCGAGCAGTTTTTCACAAGGCTTGCCCATGAGCAGAATATCCAGGCGTATGCCACCATGAGTCCGGGATCGGGTAATTTGGACGTATGGCCCATTGGACAGCAGAAAAAGCTGTTTGCCCTGATCGGTGAGGTAGAACAGAATACCGGGCTCCGGCTGACAGAAAGCTGTCTGATGCTCCCGACCAAAAGCGTTTCCGGTATTCTCTATCCGTCGAAAGAGGGCTTCATCACCTGTATGCTGTGTACCCGCGCCCATTGTCCCAATCGGCGGGCACCTTATGATCCGTCCAAAAGAGAAGCGCTTTCTGAAGCATAAAAAGCGCTGACGGCGGGGACAGATTTGCTTGATGAGAATCTGTCCGATAAAGATTCCCTCATACCATAGAAGGCAAGTTGCCAATAAATTCACAGACGCCAATCAAAGATTGGCGTCTGTTGTGCTAAATGGAGTCTTTTTATAATATTAGAACATATTAGCATTGAAGCAGTTTATATTCCGAACAATTCTTTTGCCTTTGCCATATTTGCGGCAATTTCCACCCCAAAGGGACACCGCTTTTCGCAGCTTTTACAGTTGATGCAGTCTCCTCCGGTATGCGCAAGAGCGGTATAGTGGGAACGAATAGAAGGTGGAATCTCTTTTTCATTTAATTTTGCAATATCCAGATATTTATTCACTGCAGCAATATCAATTCCAACGGGACATGGCTGGCAATGACTGCAATAGACGCATTTTCCGCGGAAATCGCTTTTTAAGGTATGCATGACAGGCGTATAGTCCCGCTGAGCCTTATCCGTGTCCAAATAACTGACTGCATTGCGCACTTCCTCGCCAGTTTGGCATCCTAATAAGACACTGGCCACTGCTGGACGGGTCAGGGCATAATGAATACATTGAGGGACGCTCATCGGTTTTGCGAAGGGAGTGTGTTCCGGGGAAATCAGTTTTCCAGCCCCCAAGGTCTTCATCACTGTAATGCCCACACCCTTTTGTTCGCACAGACGGTAAAGCTGCGCCCGCTGAGGATCCAGTCCTCCAAATGCAGCGGGGCTAAAATTTCCGGTAAGCTGATCCAGTGCATTCACTTTGGCCGGATAGAGGTCAAAGGCAAGATTGATGCTGAACATCATTAGCTCCGGTACTCCAGTCTCCACTACTTTAGCCGCCGTAATAGGGTTATGGGAACTGAAACCAATATGTCGGATATCCCCGTTTTGCTTGAGTTTCAAAACATAGTCGATAAATCCGGTTTCAAATACACCTTTATAGTCCTCCTCGGAATCGATAAAGAACATCATCCCGAAATCGATGTAACCAAAGGAGTTCAGAAGCTGTTCAAAGTAGCGTTGGACTGTAGGAAGATCACGGCTGATATCATACTGCTGGTGGATATCGGTAGAACCGATATGCCCCTGAATCAGCATCCGCTCTCTTCTGGTGCCCAATGCTTTTCTGATATTCTCCCGGACTTCTCGGCCAGGCATAAAAACATCCATGATGTTGATGCCTAAATCCAGTGCGGCATCTATCGTGTCCTGTATCTGCGCCAAGGGTTTCCCGTCGAGGTGTTCCCCGCCAAGACCGATGATACTACCCTGAAGGCCGGTTCTTCCAATTTGTCTGTACTCCATTTGCTTCATCCTTTCTCTTTTTGAAGTCGATGGGTGGGATACATGCTAGATTAGTTTTATTATAGCAAAGGGTGAAAATAAAGCAAGACCGTTCCTCTCAGGAAACGGTCTTGGGACAAATCATTTTGTTTAAATCAGGATACGCTTTGCTATAACGATAATAGTTGTTGTAACTCAAATACTGATTCTGCTCCGGGATAAGGGATGATTTCCTCTTTGGAATGGAAACCAAAACCGTAGGTAACACCGATAAAATCGATTCCGGCTTCACGAGCACCCACAGCGTCATAAAGACTATCTCCAATTAAGACTGCTTGTTTGGAAGATTCTTCCATGCGTTGTAGGGCAATTCGGATCGTATCCGCTTTTGTAAGGCTTTCTCCCTGATCAATGCCAACGACTGTGTCAAAATAATGGAATAACTCAAAGTTTTTCAGTACCTGTTTTGCAATATCTTCCCGCTTTAGCGTAGCTACGCCTATTTTTTTGCCGGAATTTTTTAGTGTTTCCAGTAACTTTTTCATACCCGGATAATGTTCTGCTTCCAAAATTCCTTTTATTTTTCCGTACTCTCTGTGAAAAGCGGCTGCTTTCTGGGCGGATGCTTCATCTACCCCAAAGATTTTTTGATAACTTTTTACCGGAGGAGGCCCTACAAATTCCTGAAGACGTGCTTCCGGCAAGGGAGGAAAGCCCATTTTCTGTTGTGCATACCGTACCGAGCCAAAAACCCCCTTGGAAGTGTCAAGCAAAGTGCCATCTAAATCGAATAAAATAGTATGGTAATGTTTCATGTCAGGGTTCCTCCTGATATAAAGACGGAGTGACAAATAGCAGTTTTACAGCATTACCCAGTTCCCTTATTTGTGCAAAAATGGCATCATTTTTTTTCATTAGGGCTTCTCTTTCAACACGATTGATAAGGGATTCGTCGGTATAGTTTGCCTGGTTGTGAATACTGAAGCCGTCAAATCCTGCTAAATAGATTTTTTTGACACCGCATTTTTTTAAAAACCGCAGGCACATCATACCGGAATTGTCTGACTCTTCATGACTTTCGTCGATTAAATCAGAATAATTCACCACATTGCCGATATTTGTTTTTAAATTGGAAGTAACGACTACATTTATTTTTTTCCCAATTTCTTCTAAATTTTCCAGTTGCTGAAAACGTTTGAGATTGCTGACAAATACGCCGTCTACCTCGTAATATTTGGGAAGAAAGTTAATGGAAATTACCAGTGGATGATGGGCTTCGATAAATTGTTCAATTTTTGACTGGCAGGTTAGAAGAGACTTACCAGGGGCAAGCACCAGTATTTCTTTTTCGTCCAGCCATTTTTTCGTTTGTTCAATGATCTCGTTATCTTCCACTTCACGGTCTTGGAATTTCTGATACAGATCATGTATCAGACGGCGATCAAACAAATGTCGTTGCTCAGGAGACAAACGGGTTAAAATCGTATTGATAGATTTTACCGTCAGAGTTTGTTTGTTGAGCAAATAGCTGGAGTAATTCGGATGACAGCCATTTGCAGCTGCCAAATAGTAGGGAACTGAATATCCCCACGGAGTAACAGAAAAAATCTTATTCAGATGCTCGTCCACAATTTCTAAAAGGGGTGTAATCTGATAACACTGGTGAATATTATCATTGATATACCGGGTAATCAGCTCTGTACACAGATTTCCGGCGCCACGCCCCATACCGAATACAGATGAGTCAATGATTATATTTCTTCTGGTCTGAACTTCCAGCAGCTCTTGAGCATTAGAAAAAGATAACTGAAGATTGTTGTGAGAATGAAATCCTACTGCTACAGAATTGTCGAGATTGTGATCTACTAAATAAAACATCCGCAGTAAATCATTCTTATACATGGTACCTAAAGTGTCTACTAGATAAAAGGCATAAGGCTTGAGAAGGTTGATTTTTTCAATCAGTTGCAGTAAGTCCTGATCGGTATAGGCCATTGTCCCAACCGGTTGCATAAATACTTTGTAGCCCTTTTCTTTTAACTGTTGTCCTAGAATAAAAGCAGGTTCAATTTCTTGCTCATGAAAAGTGATACGAATTCCTCCCACAGAACTACCGTCATACGGGGAAATTTCCTCGTTGCTGATGTCTCCGTAGGCAATCATAGCCACATATAGGATAGAAGGATCTTTCTTTCCCAGATGGGGACGAATTGCTTCTACACTGTCAAATAGGGAAAGATCTTCATCTTTTTTTCCACTCATGAGAAAACCGCATTCTACAATATCTATTTTGGCATCTGTCAACTTTTCGATGATTTTTGTGATTGTGGACTTTCCGAAGTGAAACTCGTTGACATAACCTCCATCCCGAAGGGTGCAGTCTAGAATTTTGACATTATTCATTGGACAATTCTCCGGTTTCTATTTTTTTCTGGATCACAGTTTTTACAAATTCTAAATCTTTGGGGGTGTCAACAGATAGAGACTCTGAATCTACTGTATAGAATTGCATAGGCATTCCATTTTCCAGAAAGCGTAGATGATCGATATCTTCAGCTTTTTCCAGACAACCCATTTCATGTTTAACAAAAAAATCCAAAGAAATTTTATTGAAACATTCAATTCCGACATATTTACGGTAGGAGAAATTTAAAGATCCTCGCGGATATGGAACAGGGGTACGTGACATATATATAGCGCGGTTATCTTTATTTACAGCTATCTTGATATTGGCAAAGTCAATGGTCTGAGCAGGATCAGTTAAGATTCGCATTGCTCCGCCAAAATAAAAGCCGTCTTTTTTCTCCGTCGGAAGTAACTTTTCAATAGAGCGGGGATCGATCAGCGGTTCATCTCCATTTACACAGATATAATAGTCAGCTTGAATTCTGTCTGATACCTCCTGTACTCTGGAAATATGATCTGGATGATGGTCAGAAGTCATAATATACTTCATATGAAAAGAATCGCAGATCGATGCAATTCTTTGATCATCGGTAGCAATATAGATTTCAGCTATTCCAGTAACTTTTGCTACTTGACGGTAAACCCACCAAATCATCGGTTTACCACAAATATCTGCCAAGGGTTTCCCTGGCATTCTGGTGGACTGAAATCTTGCAGGAATGACGCCAACTATTTTCATACTAATCACCTTCCCCAGTAATTACTAAATGTATTTATATTCTGACTTTGTGCCATCTGTATTTATTTTGAAAACTTTTCCGGTTTTTTGATTAAAATAGAACTTTTCACATTCATATTTCTTAAAACCATTCGCAATTCTATCTTCCAGCTCTCCACAAATCTCGCTTGGTTTAGTAACATCCAACCCCTTTAATATATTTGGACCATATTCCCACCATTTTATTTTTAATAGTCGTTCTATCGTTTTGTCATCAAATCTTTTTCGGATTAACTTAGCAGGATTGCCTGCTACAATTGAATAGGGTTCTACATTTTTAGTAACCACTGATCCTGCACCAATAACGGCTCCGTCTCCGATCGTAACACCAGATAAAATGGTGGCTCTAGCCCCTATCCATACATCATTGCCGATTATTAAGATAGGAGGTTTTTTAGAATTTATTTTTTGAACGGCATTGCGAATATTTTGTTTATACTCCACGTTGTCCATATAATGGAAGTCATGAAAATTTTTGTGCCATTCCATATCAATCATATAAAGCATAGAATGAGTCGATAGAAAATCAACATAGTGGTTAGCATTCCAAGCAGTTACTTCATGTGCGATTGAACAACATCGTCCAATAGAAGTTACATTACGCAACTTAACATTTTCATTTATATATGTGAAAGCCCCTATAGATTTAGCTTGATACATACCGGAACATAGTTTTACGGGAGTTTCTATTGTCATATTAATACCTGAGAGTGTAATCGACGGAGCGGTAATCGTAATACCATTGCCATTTTGAGTAAGAAACTTATTTTCCCTCAACAATTTAAACATCCTATTTACCTCCCAGCAAATTATTTAAACGACGGATTTCTTTCTGATAATCAGAAACGGTAAAAATGCGCCGTTCTTTCAATGGAGCTTTTGCATACTTAGCATTTAGATCATAGTTCTGCGCTTTCATGATAAGTGAAAATCGTTCAGAAAAAGGTGCCTCTAACACCGTTTCTGGAATTTGTTTTTCCTTTAGATAAAAGGCCAGATGTCTTTGATAAATTTCAGTTTCAGGAGGGTTGCTTAGGCGCCATAAAACATATTCTTTGTCCCAGAGAAGACGAAAAGGCACCAGATAGCAAAAGGTATAGAAGTTAAGATAGGTAAGATCATATTCCTGCAAAGAAGTATCTTCTATCTTTCGTTTCGTCTTATAAGTATACGGGCATTCGGTCATTACATAGCTTGTCTTGCCAAAAAGCATCGCTTCAAAAGAAAGGTTTGAACCTACGGATGCAATTCGTTTGCATTGTAAAATAAAATCCAATGTCGTAGCGGAACCGTCTCGGCAGTAATCAAATTTGGGATAGGTCGCTCCGAAAGGATCGCCGGGATGTCTACGTACCAGCAGTTGCTCTAGAGAGTAGATTTTACTCGCCCGGTAAAGGAGTTCGGCGTCATCACAAAGAGTATTACGCTGATAGAGAGGCCAGACAGCATAGCCCAAGGCAATCCCCATCTCATATTTAGGCTTATCGTTGAGGTGATTTAAGTAGTGGAGACAGTCCCGTCTGAGGAGAATGGCCAGAATTTCCCGATTATTGAAAATCGGAACAGATGTATTTTCTATTTCTGACAGAAATCGATGATATCTTTCTTCTGTAGAGGCATTTCCATACAGACAGTGAAAATCAAAGTATCCGGTTTTCAGATAAGCGGGTTCTCGAAATGTACCTATTTCAAAGTGGATAACGGGAATTCCTCTCTCTTCTGCGGCCGCGCTGAGACTAGGGTTGTGACATAATGTCATGATTGCGTCAATTTTTTCTTTGCTTCTATGAGTTATATCATCTAGATATTGTCCGATCATTTCTTTTAATTCATCAATCACCTGAGAAAGAACAAGCATATGTGCATCGTTGATAGAACCCATTTTTTCAATTAAGCGATTTTCAAAATCTTTGGGAATACTGTATTTTTGTATCAACTGCAAATCTTTTTGGGTAGGGAGATCATAATTTAAATCAGAACGTATATTCCAGAACTTATTGGAGGCTTCTGAACGTCCTTCCTTAGCTAATTCACCAGGGTCTATAAAATATTCTTCTTGAGCAATGATAGCGCCATGTTCTTTTTTGGCGAGATCAAGAAATTTATAAAAAGCCCATAAATAAGGGCGATCTTGATTTGTGAGCATAGTCATTAAAAATGGAACGATCATTTTTGTTCCTCCCAGACACAGTTATTTAAAAATTGCTTTATTGGCTGTTATACGGTTTTTGATATCAATTAAATGTTTCCCGCTTGAAAATGGCATGGTGCCCAACTTGATTTCTTCTAAATGAAACCGTAGATTGTTGATTTCAATTGCGGCGTAGGATGTACTCATAGCCTGGGCTGCATAAAATTTTTGATTTTGTACGAAAAGAGAGAGGCAACTATGAAGTACAGAAAAAATAGAGTGATTTTCCTGGAATAATACATCTTCCTGATCTATATGGTCTATATATTCAGTGAAGGATTTCAGAGCGTTGCTTCTACACCAGAAAAATCCTTTATAAGGAGAAATCGCCGGCTTTATTTTATCAAAAGGAACTTGAAGCTGGGACGCGACTTTTTCGGCGGCAGGCAATGAATCAGCCCATTCTCTGGCGACGAATTTAGAGTAATCGGCATGTAACGGAGTAGGTGGTACGACAATGCCTAAGCGGGGATTTTCAGAGAAGAGGGAGAGAATATTGAGAATATATTCTTTTGATTTGATCGTATTTTCCAGTCCGATATAAATGTTTGCTTCTTCTACACCACCGATCTGATGGATCTTTTCTATAGTAAAATTGATGCTGCCGACATAATCGTACTGGCCTGCTAGTTCAGCCAGAAGCTTGGCATAACTGTAATAAAAAGATTTTTCTTCTTCGGCAATTACACAACGGGCCATATTGCATTGATGGTCTAATAAAATGGTTTGTGCATCATCCTGTACGGTTTGGCTTTCGGAAAGGAGAAAAATCGGAATCTCCATTTCAGACAGAACTTTTACATAGTCGCTATATTTTGAGAGGCAGTTTTTCTCAGTCAGGCAAATTAGTACTGCAAGACCAGTGTGATCTGAAACAGTTTTGGCATAATCTGCGGGCAATACATATTCCAACTGCATACTGCGTTTTATATCTAACATATTGCTGGAACGAAGAATATTATCCCAAATGAGGTTTACATCGTAATCTGTGTGATCTCTCAGATATTGGTATAACTCTAATGTTGCTTCTCCGGTACCGTTATATAAAAAACCTAGATAAGGTTGATAAAAAAAGCTTTCTCGTTTGACAATTGGACAGCGATGATGTTTCAATAATTCAACTGGCTGCCACATGAGAGGATAATCACAGCTTTCTTTGAGAAAATCGCTGTTTACATAAACATCCCAACGAAATCCATAATCGCTGAACTTTTGAGTGAAAATAGCTTCGTGAAATCCCACAGCTTCAGCGTGACGAACGATTGGTTTCATAGTTTCCCAATGCTGTTTAAACTCATAACTTTTGAGCATTTTCCCGCGTACAGCAAGAAAATGAGACTGAATATACTCTGGCAGAAAATCGTAACAAATATACTTGTCTAAATATCCTTTATTTTTTCGACTATGAAATTTTGTAATTCCCCAAAAGTCCAAGTCGCGGTTTTCCATTTCGGAGAACATTTCTTGGAACGGGTAAATCGGGCCAAAATTTGTAAAGTTAAATAAAATCAGTTCATCAAAGGTATAGATTTCCTCCCATCCAACAAATTCGATAGCTTCTTTATACGCCCAAACGTCAAAGCCTTTATTTTCCCGGACAATCAGACGATCGGAATACTGTTTCAGTTTTTTACGGCTGTCAGGAGTTAGCAGACCGTTTACGACGATCACGAGTTGATTTAGATGACGGCTCATATCTTTTAATAAATAGTCGATATAATCGTCTGCGACGCCGTTTTCATCGTAGAAAAAGAAAATTCCCAGTCGTTTCATGATGCTATTTTCCTCCTTTTTCTTTCTTTGCAAAACGTTCCCACTTTTTCCGATTGAGATAAGCCCAGATTTTTTTCGGCATCATTCTCTTAATAATTTTTTTCACCATCAGTTTGGTTGAAACCTGTTCTAATAGATCTTCATCGGTACGATTGTCAGTTTTGTCTACATAAACGGTTTTGATGACTTCCTTTGGCTGAGGTCCAAAGATGCTAGTTTTAAGAGCATAATCGATTTTGTTGATTACATCTCTGTGAGAGATAATCGGCTTTTTGTATTTCTTTAAGACTTGATTTACCTTTTGCAGCATAATAGTGACATTTGTAATTTCTGTCTGGGCCTGTTCCTCTGTCAGTACATAAGCGGGGTAATATCCTGCGTCCTGTGCAACAAAAGAATAAAGCCGTTCAATAGCATGGAGAAGCGTGTTATCCACTTGACCCAACGGTTCCTCTGGAAAATCCTCATAGGAAAAAGAATGTTCAAATAACTTTTGCAATGCATTGCGTCGAAACCAGAAACAGGTACCATAAGGTGATACCGGCGGCTTATCTTCAGAAATATCTACATGAAGCCCTAATTCTTCTGATAATTTTTTGACCTGTTTAAAATTTCCGGTCCAGGAACCACCCAATAAATGATAGTATTCTCCGTGATAAGGCGGTTGAGCGGAAAGAAGGCCTAAACGCGGGTTTTCGTCAAAAAGAGTGATAATATTTTGAATGGAAATTTCATTGAACATGATCGCCTGATAACATCTTTTGGCGAATTCCTCTCCTGTTTTTTGCCATTTAGTATGTGTCATTTTTTTGTCGTGGAAAAAACAAATATAATCACAGGCATGTTTATCTAAGAAGTCTTTTGCTCCAATAAGAAGAGCGCTGATATCCCGGCCACGATTGGGTATCATCTGAATTGTTACAGAATCAGATGGAAAATCGTGGAATTGTTTTTCGATTTCCTGTTTGGTCTCTTGACTTGTTGTGGTAATAAAAATAGGAATTCCAACTGGGAAATTTAAGGCGTATTCTTTACATTTTTCTACAAGATCAGAATAATGAATATGAATTACAAGTGCAATTTTTTGAGATGGATTTTGGGACTGATTAGTATAATACCGAGTAGGGACAATATAGTTCCAATTAAAACGGCAATAAAGATCATACTGATTAACGGTGCGAATTAAATTTTGAAACATCAAATCGGTATTATATCCCGTATTTTGCTTAATAAATTGCAGAATTTCTTCCGCTTCTCCACCGTAACCAGCCGCTAAGAAATGCTCTAAGGGATTAAAAAATACTCGTCTGCGAAGCACTGGAAGACGTTCTTCTTCCAGCTGCTGTTTCGCGTTTAAGATCGTGGGAGAAGGACAAATATTTCCTCCTTCTTCCGGTGAATAAGCATCCATTGTATATCCGGCATCGCACATCGTTTTGGTGAAAACCGGCTCATGAATAATGCAGGCATCAATATAATCTTTAATCGGAGGAAGCTGATCCCAATACTTTTTAAATTCATAGGAATGAAGAAGTGTCGAGCGAATTACCCAGAAATTAGACAGAGGATACTCCGGTAGATAGCCATATTTTGTAGGGCGGCCACAGAAATATTTCGCATTCAAGTCTTCAGAATGTCTGTGAACCCCCCAAAAATCAGCGCTGGAATGTAATTCCATATAACGAAACATTTCCTCAAAGGGATAGAAAGGACCGAATATCGTGTAATTCGTTATCACCAACTCATCAAAATTGAGCAGAGTGTCCCATCCGATATATTCCAGTGCCGCCTTGTATCCCCAGGCGTCAAAGCCGATATTTTCGCGGCAAAATATATCACTTGTAACAGATTCCAGTCTATTTCTGCTTTCCGGTGTTAAATATCCATTGCAGACAACCACAATTCTCGAAACAACAGATTTTAGCTGTTCCAGATAATAAAAGATATAGTCGTCTACAATACCATCTTTATCGTAAATCAAATAAATGCCAATTCTATGTTTCATGATTCATACTCCGTCATATTCCCTTATTCTTTCGCAAGAATCAGGTTTATTTTATCTGCATTTCCCCATACTCCAGGAGAGTCATACGCACGGTCCGGAAAAGCTCCATAAGCGAGTTTTATTTTCATCTGATTTTCTTTGAGAAAATTTTCCACCTTTTCTGCTAAAGATACCGGCTGTCCAGTACAGCATTCAATAATGCCTGTAACAGCTGTTTGACAGGACGCTGCGACAATTTGATGAGCTAAATCATGCACGTCGATAAAGTCATATAAATTTTTACCGCTGGTAAAGGGAAAAGTAGTTTTCTGTTCCCGTTCAGCTTGAATGATTTTAGAAAAGATTGATTGGTTTTTTTCATCATCGCCGGTAATATAGTAAGCTCTCAGCCATTGTAGTACAGCGTGTGGATAGTTTTGAATCAAATTAAAAACGGCCTGTCTGAGACAGTTTTTGGCAATACCGTATTTGGAAATGGGGTTAGCGGGTGTAGTTTCATCAACGGCACCCTCCCAATAACCGATTTCATGCATAGTTCCCATCACAACTAGATGTTTAAGTCCGCCATTGAGCATATTTTTCAAAAAGGTATAATGAGCAGACAATTCTTCAATATGACTATCTGCATTATGAACAAAACCATTTCTCCATGCTAAATGGATGCAAATATCTGGACGTCCGACTGCGTCGTAGACTTTTTCTCCCTCATCGAACAGGGACATTTGACGAATTTCGGCGCGTGGATCAATTCCTTCCGTTTTAATATCCACTGCGATAACATGATGCCCTCGACGAAGAAGCTCCTCCACAACCAAACGGCCGATATAGCCTCCGGCACCGGTCACTAATACTTTATTTCCCATTTGATTTCCCGCCTTCTAAAAGGAAAAATCGAGATCTTTCCATCTTGTATTTGTCTTATCCTTTTCACTTAGTTTGATCTCCATATCGCTGGAAATCGGCCATTCGATTCCAATATCAGGATCGTTCCATATAATGCCGCCTTCATCTGTGGGATCATAAAAACGAGTGCATTTATAGCAGAACAAAACAGTTTCAGATAAGACTAAAAATCCGTGGGCAAATCCCTCTGGAATGTAAAACTGTTTTTTATTTTCTTCACTGAGAACAATACCGTACCATTTTCCGTAGGTATCGCTATTTTTTCTCAGATCCACGGCAACATCAAAAACTTCGCCTTTGAGACAGCGCACCAATTTTCCTTGGGGATTTTTTTTCTGAAAGTGCAGCCCTCTCAGCACGCCTTTATTAGAGAAAGATTCATTGTCCTGAACAAACTCTACGTCCAGTCCATTCTTGATAAACTCTCGCTGATTGTAGGTTTCCATAAAGTATCCTCTGTTGTCGCCAAATACAGTAGGTTCTATGACAAAAAGTCCTTCAATCGGCGTTTTTTCGAATTTAAATTTACCCATTATCTATCACCATACATTCTTTCGTAATAATGTTTGTATTCTCCGTTGATGATTCGTTCCCACCATTCTTTATGGTCCAGATACCATTGAATTGTTTTCTTGATACCATCTTGAAATTTGGTTTCTGGCAGCCAGCCGAGCTCCCGATGAATTTTGGTCGGATCGATAGCGTACCTCATGTCATGGCCTGCACGATCAGAAACAAAAGTGATCAGGTCTTCGCTTTTTCCGAGGGCATGGACAATGATTTTTACAATATCGATGTTTTTCATTTCATTGTGTCCGCCAATGTTATAGATTTCTCCAACCTTACCTTTGTGGATGATTAAATCGATCGCACGACAATGATCCTCTACATAGAGCCAGTCACGTACATTCTCTCCGGTACCATATACTGGGAGAGGTTTATCGTTAAGTGCATTGGCGATCATCAGCGGAATTAATTTTTCAGGGAAGTGATAGGGGCCGTAGTTGTTGGAGCATCTTGAAATAGTGACAGGAAGCTGGAAAGTTCGATAATAAGCTTGAACTAACAGATCAGCGGCAGCTTTAGAGGCGGAATAGGGGCTGGAAGTGTGGATAGGAGTAGTTTCGGTAAAAAAGAGATCAGGTCTGTCTAACGGAAGATCTCCGTAAACTTCATCGGTAGATACCTGATGGTATCTGGTCACTTGATATTTACGGCTGGCATCCATCAATACTTGAGTACCGATAATATTAGTCATAAGAAATACTTCCGGATTCTCAATAGACCTGTCTACATGAGATTCCGCTGCGAAATTTACAACGATATCGGGTCGTTCTTCTGAAAAAACTTTGTCAATAGCCGTGCGGTCAGTAATATTCACTTTATAAAACTTGAAATTTTTGTTTTCCATAACAGGTTCTAGGGTTTCCAGATTTCCTGCATAAGTCAGACAATCAACACAAATAATCCGATAATCCGGATATTTTTTCATCATATAATGAATGAAATTACCTCCGATGAAGCCGGCGCCGCCGGTAACTAAAATTGTCATTTTATATCCTCCTAAAGTACTTATGATGTAGCATGTTAATAGACATATTTGTTGTTTGCAACATTATATAAATGATGTCCATACGGCGATTTTCCATATCGTTCTGCCGCTTGAATCAACTTGTCATTGCTAATCCAGCCATTAATATAGGCGATCTCTTCTGGCGCGGAAATTTCTATTCCCTGCCTCTGTTGGATGGTCTGAACAAAGGTAGTAGCTTCTACAAGGCTGTCCATTGTACCAGTATCCAACCATGCAAAGCCTCTTCCCAGCAATTTGACTTCCAAATCTTGGTGCTTCAGATATAACGCATTTAGTGAAGTGATCTCCAATTCCCCTCTTGCGGAAGGTTTTACCTGTTGAGCAAAATCAACGACCCTGTTGTCATAGAAATAAAGGCCGGTAATACAGTAGTTGGACTTTGGATTCTTAGGTTTTTCCTCAACGGAAAGTACTTTTCCCTGTTTATCAAACTCTACGATACCAAATCGTTCGGGATCATTTACATAGTATCCGAATATCGTCGCCTTGCCGTTTTGGGCATTGGCGGCAGCTTCCTTGAGTAGGGAGGAAAATTTGTTGCCATAAAAAATGTTATCCCCTAAAATCATGGCGCAGCAATCGGAACCAATAAATTCTTTGCCAATAATAAATGCCTGTGCTAGTCCGTCGGGGGAAGGTTGTTCTTTATAGGATAAGTGAATTCCAAAGTTGCTACCGTCACCTAAAAGTTTTTCAAAGTTAGGGAGGTCATGTGGGGTCGAAATGATGAGAATGTCTTGAATACCGGCAAGCATTAAAGTGGAAAGAGGGTAAAAGATCATAGGTTTGTCATAAACAGGAAGAAGTTGTTTGCTGGTTATACTTGTCAAAGGGTATAATCTGGTTCCGGACCCGCCTGCTAAAATAATACCTTTCATTTCTGTTCTCCTATCTTGTTGAATACACAGATACCATTCATTTATATGGAAATTTTGCAATTTTTCGCGAATAAATATCTTTGCGAAAAACTACTCTATAATTATAATCCTATATAGTTTTTTGTCAAGTTTTTGCAACATTTACAAATGCTTTTCTTTCAATTTTAGCTTTAGTATTTCCAGAGAAATCACGTAAAAAACATAAAAAGAGAAAAAAGTTTATTCGACAAGCATATTTGGTAGCTTTTTATTATAGAGCCTAGAGTGTCGGTAGAACCGTTTTTATCCTGTCTCACAGCTGTTTCTCTGTAACCAAGTTACAGAGAAACAGCATTTTTTAATCTATAATAAAAGAAAATTAAAAAACATCCTCAGAAAAGAATAAATATATGTTGTCAGAAAGGCTGTGAACAAGATGAAAGTATGTATTGTCGGGGGAGTTGCAGGGGGCGCCAGTGCTGCGGCACGGCTTAGAAGGCTGGACGAAAAGGCGCAGATTATATTGTTTGAGAAAGGGGAGTTTATCTCCTATGCCAACTGCGGACTTCCTTATTATATTGGCGGAGAAATCAAAGAACAGGACGACCTGCTGGTCACAAGCCCTCAGATGTTAAAGAATCGCTTTCAAATCGATGTGCGGGTGAAAAGTGAAGTCGTCAAAATCGATCGTCAGGAAAAGAAAATCACAGTAGAAGACCATGCCACCGGAAACGTCTATGAAGAGAGCTATGACAAGCTGCTCCTTTCTCCCGGTGCGGCTCCAAAGCGGCCTCAGCTGCCGGGAATCGACTCCGAAGGGCTCTTTTCGGTGCGGGATGTGAACAATACCCTGGAGATCGATGCCTATTTGGAGAAAAACGGCGTGACTTCCGCTGTAGTAGTAGGCGGCGGCTTTATTGGTTTGGAAATGGCGGAGAATTTGAGAAAACGGGATTTAGACGTTACCATAGTGGAATTTGAACCTCAGGTGATGGCGCCTTTAGACCGGGAACTTGCGAATCTGCTTCATCAGGAGCTAATAAAAAACGGCGTATCGTTAAAGCTCGGTAGAGGAGTTGCCGCCTTTGCAAAGAAGGACGACGGTACGATTGCGGTTTCCCTTACGGACAATAGCCAAGTGGTGGCTGGTGTTGTTATTTTAGCGATGGGAGTAGCTCCGCGTTCAGAACTGGCGAAAGAAGCGGGGCTAAGCCTCGGCGTTGGAAACAGCATTGCAGTGGATGAGTATTTTAGGACCTCCGATCCGGATATTTATGCTGTAGGAGACGCCATTTCGGTGAAAAGCGGTGTGACCGGCGCCGAAATTTTGCTTCCCCTTGCGGGTCCAGCCAATCGTCAGGGGAGAAGTGCTGCGGAAAACATGATCGGCAGAAAGGTCTCAAACGGGAAAGTCGTCTATGGAAGCTCGGTAGTGAAGGTATTTGATTACACTGCCGCTTGTGTGGGGATGAATGAAAAACAGCTGAAAAAAGCGGGTGTGTCCTATCTCAAGACCTATATTTTCCCCAATTCTCACGCTTCTTATTATCCGGGAGCGAAACAGCTGAATATGAAGCTGCTCTTTGCTCAGGACGGAAAGATTTTGGGGGCTCAGGCGGTTGGAATGGAGTTAGTAGAAAAACAGATCGACGTCATCGCTGCCGTTATGAAGCTGGGCGGCACTGTTTATGACTTGGAAGAGTTGGAGCTGTGTTACGCTCCGCCCTTTAACTCTGCCAAGAGCCCGGTGAATTTTCTTGGTTTTACCGCTGCCAACATCTTAAAGGGGGATATGCCGGTATTTTATGTGGAAGATCTTCCGAAAATCGATCTGGATTCCGCAATCCTTTTAGATGTAAGAACTAAAGGGGAAGTGGCGGCGATGGGAACGATCCCAGGTGCGGTCAACATTCCGGTAGACAGTCTGCGGGCTCATCTGGATGAACTTCCCAAAAGCAAGGAGATTTATGTGACCTGCCAGGTAGGGCTGCGGGGAAATATCGCCTCCAGAATCCTCCTGCAAAACGGTTATCGTGCTTATAATTTAAGCGGTGGTTTTAAATTATATCAGCTGATGCAGATGGAATTTTAATAAAAAAAGGAATCCGGCAGAGTATGAGCCGAAAGGGCAACTGCCTGGATAATACCGTCATGGAGAATTTCTTCGGCTTGCTCAAAAGTGAACTGCTGTACCTGCAAAAATTCGAATCCCTGGAACACTTCAAACAGGAACTGGTGGACTATCTCGATTACTACAATAACCTTAGAATTAAGGCAAAGTTAAAAGGCTTGTCGCCTGCCATTCACAGACAACAAGCCCTTTAGGCTGCCTGAACTACTTTTTTCTAAAATATTGTCTAACTTTTTGGGGGCACTTCAGTTTGAACTGCGGCACTCCTTTTTTATTAAAAAACAGAAATTTATCTTACAGAACCCTATGGGTTCTAAACTCCGTTTGTGGGGGGCCGCCCCCACACCCCGGCTCAATTTTGCTC
>CALWNT010000080.1 GCA_944382885.1 uncultured Clostridia bacterium
CGCATTAAGCCCCCGCGGCGACTGAGCGGCGCCCTTTTCCTCAATTTTGGGCGAGCAAAATTGAGCCGGGGTGTGGGGGCGGAACCCCGACAAACAGGAGTACAGAACCAACTTGGTTCTGTAAAGACAAATTTTTGTTTATCATTTTACAAAAAGTTGTTGACAGGAAGAACAGAATATGATATAGTAATCTCAAGGTTAGTTAAAACTAACCTTGAGATTATCGTTTAAGGGATTGGGGATACACAATCGTGTTGTCCTTTTATTATCGCCAAACAGTTAGTGTCAACTAACTGTTTTAAGGAGGATTTATGAGTGTTGTCATTGTAGGCGGAAATGAAAGAATGGTCTGCCAATATCAGAATATTTGTAAACAATATGGATGCAAGGCAAAAGTGTTTGCAAAAGAAAATGGGGGATTCCGCAAGAAGATGGGCTGTCCTGATCTTTTGATCCTCTTTACCAACACAGTATCTCATAAAATGGTTCTGAGCGCTTCACAGGAGGCGAAAAGAAATCATATCCCAACATTGCGTATCCATAGCAGCAGTGCCGCGGCGCTTCATGGAGCATTGGCGGATCACTTGAAGAAGGGAGAAAAAGTGTGCTGGACAGATATTTAGTAGAACATTGCGCGCCGACTTTGGCCTCCTTAAAAACGGCGAATTTATTTCGCATTTCTTTTCCTTCTTTACGAGAACTGAAGGAAAATTTAAGCCTTTGGAATAAGCTGCTGAATCCAAAAGGCGTGTCTGTGACAGTGCTACAGATTAAGCAATCTGCAGCTTTGGTGTATGTCTACCGTCCCTCTAGGTTGAATCGGGATTTGCATGAAAAAGAAGTTCCCTTGTTTCTTTCTCATTATGGTTATCATTATGTCCACCCGGAGGACGCCCTTTCGCGGCTGAGAGATAGACTCGAGGAAGCGGATGGTTTTCCCCACGAAATTGGATTATTTTTGGGGTATCCTTTGGGAGATGTAAAGGGATTTATCCAAAATGAGGGAAAAAACTGTAAATGCAGCGGATGCTGGAAGGTCTATTGCAACCAATGCGAAGCGGAAAGGTTATTTGCGAAATTCAAGAAGTGCAGGCTGGTTTATTCCCGCTTGTTTTTAGAAGGCAGGTCAGTGATACAGCTCACAGTAGCTGCTTAATAAAAATAGATTAAATAAAGAAGAGGTGCTTTAAAATGAGTAAAGTAGCGGTTGTATATTGGAGCGGAACAGGTAATACCCAGATGATGGCTCAGAAGGTGTTGGAGGGTGCGAAATCCGCTGGTGCACAAGCGGAGCTTTTTACTTCTGCGGAATTTTCTGCTGATCAGATGGATGATTATGATGCGGTGGCGTTTGGCTGTCCTTCTATGGGCTCTGAACAGCTGGAGGAAGACGAATTTGAACCCATGTTCCAATCCTGCGAAGAAAAACTCAACGGCAAAAAAATAGGTTTATTCGGTTCCTATGGTTGGGGCGATGGAGAATGGATGAGAAACTGGGAAGAAACCTGCAAAGGTGACGGCGCGGTTATGCCCAGTGAATTTGTAATCTGCAACGAAGCTCCTGACGCAGAAGGGGAAGCCGCATGCGAAGCACTTGGAAAAGCCTTGGCTTCTGTTTGAATTTTTGGTCTCTCTCAAATTGATATACCACTCAAAATATCTGTTATCTGCCAGCTTCTAGGTGGATAAGGATAAGCTTGTAACAAAAGAGCACAGAGCCGTTTTAATAGCTCTGTGCTCTTTTGTTACAAGACTTATTGAATCGTTAGAGATGAAGCAAACTTATAAATAGTGGGAAGAGTTTCTTTCAAAGCTAATGTAATAAAAATATCAAGTAAGACTAAGAATTATGTAAAGTAAAACGCCACAAGCATACGCCGCAATCTAAACGGCAGAACTTGTGGCGCTTCTCTTTTCCTTCAGTAAAAATGATTTTCTGTAAGGCGGCTTTCGGAGCCCTTTATCACTGCAACAGATGATAAAACAGGTTGACGGAAACCTTTTGCTGCAAAAGATCATTCCCCAAGAGTACTTTCTCTTTTTTCTTTAGTAGAAAATTTCCCAATCAGGGAGGGAATTTTGGCCGGATTTTTACCCAGCATCCCTTGGATTTTGAATCCTTTTCATAGGGAGACAGCTTTTTTCTATTCCTTTGTTGTCCCATACGAAACTCGTCTGCTGTCTTTTTTATTATGGCTTTTAAGAGCCCGAATATGATAGGAAATTTTTGAAAAAATTGAGCAAGAATGATAGAGCGGTATGAATGTAACACGATAGAAGAGAGTATAAGCGGTAAACAGAAAGTTAATTTTCTAGAGTTCCATAGCTTCTAAACGCATTTTGAGGAGCTGGCACTTTTTTAGGAATCAACTTGTTGAGCCTTCTAATGTAGATAGAGACCCAGTTCGATTTCACGGCAACTTAAGAGAAAGGACAAACCTGAAACGGTCAGTTTGTATCATCTGCTGTTCTGTATATCATTTTGGTAGATGCTGCTTTGGTTTTATATCCTTTTGAAGATCTTTATTTTTTCTAAAATAACAGTAATAACGAAGAAGAACTCCTTATCTAGACATTCTGTAGTGGAAGTGATATAATAAAATGCGTGTATTTTGGTGAAAAGGGATTTGAGAGTATCGATGAAAAAAATAAATAAAGTTTATCTGGCAAGGGGTCTTGTCATCCTTATTTTCTTTGTGGCATTTTATGTGTTAAATACGATGACATTATTAGTAGCGGATGACTATTCTTACGCTTATTCCTTTAAGACTGGGGAAAGGATCGAATCGATAAAAGACATTCTCCTTTCACAGCAGGCACATTATTACAGTATGAATGGGAGAAGTGTTGTGCATTTCCTTGCTCAATTCTTTTTGCTGCTGGGTAAACCTATATTTAATGTCATCAATACATTTGCGTTTATGGGGTTGTGCTTGTTAATTTGTTATCTGTCCTTTGGATCCTTAAAGAAGATACGTTTTTCCTGGTTTGTGATCTCTTATGTAGGATTGTGGATTATGACTCCCGCATATGGGGACAGTTATTTGTGGTTGACGGGGGCTGCTAATTATTTATATGGGATTTTGTTAGCGTCATTGTATCTGATTCCGTTTCGAAAGGTCTCAACAAATACTTCTGAAAGCCCAAAAAAGACCAATATTCCAAAAGAAATTTTGTTTTCCGTTTTGTTTTTGATCGCTGGTGTGATTGCTGGATGGACAAACGAAAATATTGGTCCGGCTGTCTGTGGAATGGTTGTACTGTTTTTGATTTTATATAAATTCTCTCATATTTCCTGGAAGCCCTGGATGTTTACAGGTTTGGCAGGGAATATTATCGGCTCCCTTTTTATGCTGCTGAGCCCGGCTCAGTCGAAAAGAGCAGAGAGTTTGGGTGGATTTGGAGATTTAAAAACTTGGCTTAGAAGAGCGGTCACCATTACTTATGATGCATTGAACTATCTGTTGCCCGTGATTGTTTTATGGGTAGTGTTTTTTGTCATATTTTGTTACCAAAATCAGGAATTGAAATGGAAAGAGAAACTTATTAAAGCAGGGCCAAGTATTATATTGTTGTGTGGAACGATTGCTTCAGCTTACGCGATGATGATTACACCTTATTTCCCGGAGCGGGCGTGGAGCGGCATTATTGTCTTGGCGTTGATTTCTACAGGTATGATGTTTGCAATTGTTCAAATAGATACTACTGTGCTGAAAAGGATTCTGTTGTCTATTTCGATTACTGCCTTTTGCTTTTTCTGTCTCACTTATGGGGAAGCTTTTTTAGATGTCAGATCTGTATCGAGACAAGCACATCAGCGCGTTGACTACATTATGTCTGAAAAAGAAAAGGGAAATTTGGATGTGACACTTTCTCCTATCTCAAGAAAGTCGAAATTTGATGCTTATCCTGAGGAAGGAGATTTAACATATGATGTTAGCCATTGGAGAAATAATCAAATTGCCCAATATTACGGCTTGAATTCTGTAAATAGAAAGTAGGATCAAAAATGTTATCAGTGGTGATACCGGCTTATAATGAGCAGGGCATGATTTTAAAAACAGCAGAAACGATTTCGGGAATTTTGAAAAACGCTGAGATCCCCTGCGAGCTGCTTTTTGTAGATGATGGTTCGAAGGATGGGACCTGGAGCGCGGTAGAGGAAGCGTCTAAACGATTTCCGGAAGTAAAGGGGATCAGCTTTTCCAGAAATTTTGGGAAGGAATCCGCCATGTTTGCCGGACTTGCCAATGTGACCGGAGATTGCTGTGTGGTAATTGACTGTGACTTACAGCATCCGCCGGAAAAAATTGTGGAAATGTACCGCCTGTGGGAACAGGGATACGAAATTGTAGAAGGGGTCAAGGCTGACCGGGGAGAGGAAAGCTTTCTCCACAGACTGAGTGCAAACTGCTTCTATGGACTGATCAGCAAAGCTACCAAAATAGATATGTCCCGGGCCTCTGACTTTAAACTGCTGGATCGAAAGGCGATAAATGTGCTTTTGAATATGAAAGAAAAGGGCGCGTTTTTCAGAGCTCTTTCCTCCTGGGTGGGCTTCCGGTCTACCACGGTGGAGTTTGAGGTGCAGGAACGGACCGTGGGTGCCTCCAAGTGGTCTACCTGGTCTTTAATCAAATATGCCCTTTCCAATATTACTTCCTTTTCTACGGCTCCTATGCAGCTTGTTACCATTTTAGGGGTAATTATTCTTGTGTTCTCTTTGGTATTGGGCGGTATTTCCCTTTATCAGAAAATTGTAGGAATCGCTTTAGGTGGTTTTACCACCGTCATTATGGTGCAGCTGTTTTTGGGAAGCATCATGATGATCTGTTTAGGGATTATCGGCTATTATCTGGCAAAAATATATGAAGAAATGAAAGGAAGACCGCGATTTATTGTTTCTAAGACCTGCGGGAAATCAGAAGATGATACAAAAATTATTGGATAAAACCTTTTGGAAATTTATTTTGGTGGGAATTGTCAATACCGTGTTTGGAACAGGGATTATGTTTTTGTTTTACAATGTGTTCCATCTCAGCTATTGGGTCTCATCCGCTTCCAATTATATTTTCGGCAGTATTTTGAGTTATTTTCTCAATAAGCACTTTACCTTTCAAAATAAGGACAAAAGCCCGAAGGTGGTTGTGAAATTTATCATCAATATTTCTGTCTGCTATTTGCTGGCCTATGGGATTGCCAAGCCTTTGGTCAGAATGGTGTTTTCTTCTCTCTCAACGAATTTACAGGAGAACTTGGCGATGCTGGCGGGAATGTGTTTCTTTGTTTTATTAAATTATTTTGGACAGAGATTTTTTGCCTTTAAGTCCCAAGAATCTCAATCCAATCCGAAGTCGGAAAAATAATAAAAAGGCGCTTTTGAAATCTTTTCAGGGCGCTTTTTCTATGCTGGGGAGGACGTATTGTGCAATGACTGTTTCTCCGTCAGGTGTAGAAAGAAAGGGGTATCAATAGAATGTTGGGAATCGCCGAACAAATAAATAGAATCGCTGCTTATCTGGCTGTGCGGGATATGCCGGAAGTAAGCCCTGCGGGATGTGCGATCTGTTTTCAAAAGCCTCAGGCTGATCTTTTGCTTTTGCTGGGCAATGGAATTCCAGGAACCGTAGCGTTGGCGGCAAAGGCATATTGGGAGGGAGTAGCTCCTAAAATTATGGTTTGCGGAGGTGTAGGACACTCTACTGCTTATCTTTGGGAAGCGGTAAAAAACCATGAGGAATATGGGAAAATCCCGGTGTAGGGCCGTGCGGAAGGCGATATTTTCTTTGATCTGCTGACCCAGGTTTATCAAGTTCCGGCAAAGGATATTTTGGTGGAGAATCAGTCTCAAAACTGCGGGGACAACGCCAAAAAGGCCTATGAAATGCTTCGTTCCAGGAAAGATGAATTTCAGAATATCCTCTTAATACAGGACCCCACTATGCAGAGAAGAAGCTATGAGAATTTTAAAAAGGAATTTGAGGGCAGCGGAATGCACTTTTATAATTTCGCGCCCTTTATTCCTTCCTGGAACGAAGCATTTCATAGGCCT
>CALWNT010000081.1 GCA_944382885.1 uncultured Clostridia bacterium
CGGCATGTGCGACGAAACCTTTTCCATCAATTATACCGCCCAAATCCCTCCGGATGTAGATCGGGGACTGTTTATGTTTTTTGTCACCCTGCTCAATCATTTCTACTGGTTTTCCGGCGCGACCTTGGGCGGGATATTCGGCTCCTTCCTCCATTTTAATACTGAGGGGCTGGATTTTGTCATGACGGCCATGTTTGTGGTAATCTTCCTGGAACAGTGGCTCAAAGAGAAAAATCATGTCAGCTCTCTGTTTGGTCTGGGGCTTTCCCTGCTCTGTCTCATCGCTTTTGGAGAGGACGGTTTCCTGATTCCGGCAATGCTGTCTCTGTTATGCGTACTCACCCTGCTAAGAAAACCGTTGGAGAAAGAAGGTGCCGCCATATGACCCTGACACAGCAGATTATCACCATCGGCATGGTGGTTCTGGGAACTATGCTGACAAGATTTCTTCCCTTTCTTGTCTTCCCCGCAGACAAGCCCACCCCGAAATATGTAAAATATCTTGGAAAGGTACTTCCCCCGGCGGTATTCGGCCTATTGATCATTTACTGTCTGAAAAGTGTGGATGTTTTCTCCGGAAGTCATGGGGTACCGGAATTGATTGCCATTTCGGTTGTGGTGCTGCTTCATCTGTGGAGGCGGAACATGCTTCTTTCCATTGCCGGCGGAACTATATGTTATATGCTTCTGGTACAGCTGGTTTTCTGATCGATATTGTTCTACCTGATATTTTCCTCCCTGTTCGTTTCACTCGAATGGGGAGTGTTTTTTATAAAAACAGAAATTTAGCTTTTTAATAAAAAACAACTTTTTTCTATCACTTTCTTTCAGCGAAAGAGGGAAGCACCTGGGAGCACCGGCTCCCAGACCCCGGCCAACCTTTGCGACTCAACTTGTTGAGTTACCCAACAGATTGGATAAAGGGCGCCGCTCAGTCGCCGCGGGGGCTTTGGTGCGGGTCTAACAAGTGTTTTCCTAACCACGCGAAGTCGGAAAAATTCAGTTTATTGCTCGTGCTGGAGGGTGTTTTGGCAGTAACTAATATTTTCCGTTGTACTCCGTTAGGAGCCAACTTTTGAGACCAGCTCCAAGCCTTCACGGCGTCTGAGTGAAGCTCTTTTGCCTACTTTTGAGCGAGCAAAAGTAGGCCGCGTGCGGGGCGGCTCCCCGCAAAGCTTTCTTTTTCCATCCTCCTCCATTGTTCAAAAAAACTTTATACCCAGCACAAAAAATCTTCTATTTTTTTCGATATGCTTTATGATGGCACAGTGAAAAAGTAAGTTGTATTGAAAAATAGATTTGAGTCTTTTTTAACAGGAGGAATTTACATGAGCTTGATTCAAAAACTCAAACAGTTTTTTCACAAAGAAAAACAGAACAAGAAAGAGAAAGCCTCCTCTTCTTTTATCAA
Source organism: uncultured Clostridia bacterium (assembly GCA_944382885.1). Lineage (GTDB taxonomy): Bacteria > Bacillota > Clostridia > Oscillospirales > Ruminococcaceae > Massiliimalia. The sequence goes on from CALWNT010000081.1 coordinate 1,412, forward strand.
TAATGCGCAAAAGGAACAGGAATTTTTAAGCGCCATGGCACAGAAAGTACACCCAGGCTTAAAATCCCTTGGACAGATGGAGGACTATGTAAAGCTCCAGTATCGTGGAAAACCGGTAAAGCTGAGTATCATGCAGAGAAAAGCCCTCCTTGCCAATGTCCTGGAACAGTATTTTCCCGAAGTTCCGCAGCAGGGATTGGGCGGCGAATTCTCCCTGAATGGGAAAGGTAACGAAGATCCGGAACAACAGCTGGGACTGGAATTTGTCTGTTATCAGATTTTTGGAGACAATATTGCTCCCGGAGAACAAGACGATTTTGTTTCTTTTGAGCGGAAAACCGGTTTCTTTTCCGTCCAGTATTCGGAAAAGCTTCATCGGGATCTGATCCTCTATCGGGGAGTGTCCGAAGAGGATATTGCCAACAAAACTCCTCGGTTCATCTCCTATGCCTACGCAAAATCAGAAGAGGAAGAAGAACGCCTGGAGGACTAGCCTATTTTAAAACAAAAACCGTGGAAACACCTAGGCGTTTCCACGGCAAAAACGATGTGGTATCATCACGCTCCGACATTACTTCGGTTCTTGGACGGCTTACTTCTGCCAATTTGAAAAAGAATAAATACAAGGGCGCTCACTCCCATTAAAATGGGGTAATACAGCGTCGGCATGATCTCCATCGGGGAGAGCCCCGCAAGGCTCGCCGCGGTTAGGAGCTGCGCACCGTAAGGGATAATCCCCTGCCCTACCGAAGTAAAAATATCTAAAATCGAGGCAACCCGTTTCGGTTCAATTTCATATTCGTCCCCGATTTCCTTAGAAATCTGCCCGGACATGACAATGGCGATAGTGTTGTTGGCTGTGCAGCAGTCCACCAGGGTAGCCATCCCGGCAATCCCCAATTCTGCGCCCCGGCGGCTTTTGACATGCTTTTTGATAAAGTCAATGATAAACTGTACCCCGCCGTTTTCTTTCACCAAATGGAAAATAGCCGCAACAATCATAGAAATCACGGTAATTTCATACATGGAGGAGATTCCTTCGTTCATATGCTGAAACATCTCAGTGACGTTGAACATTCCCATCGAAAGTCCCACCAAGGCAGACATAATGATCCCCGCGATCAGCACTACAAAGACGTTGAATCCGATCAACGCCCCCACCAAAACGATCAGATAAGGAACGATCTGCCAGAAATGGTAGCTTAGATCCCCCTCCAGCACAAAGCCGGAATCCTGCGCCTGAAATACCAGAATCAAAATCGTCACAATGGCAGCTGGCAGGACAATGAGAAAATTCGCCTTGAACTTGTCCTTCATCTCACACCCTTGGGTCTTTACCGCTGCAATGGTGGTGTCGGAAACCATAGACAGATTGTCTCCAAACATCGCGCCGCAGACTACCGCCCCTACGCATAAAGGCAGAGAAAGCCCTGTCTTTTCCGAAATTCCCAGCGCAATCGGAGTCAATGCGGTAATCGTACCTACAGACGTTCCCATGGATACCGAGATGAAGCATCCCACCACGAAAATCCCCGCTACCATAAACTGGGAAGGAATAATGGAAAGGCCGAAATTCACCGTACTGGAAACTCCTCCAGCAGCCTTGACAATACCGGAAAACGCCCCCGCCATAATAAAGATAAAAAGCATGGTGATGATAGAGTCATCCCCGATCCCTTTTGAGACCACCAGCATTTTGGCGTTGAAATCCAATTTTCTGTTCTGTAAAAAGGCCACAATTAACGCAATGATAAATCCAATCACGGCAGGCAATGCGGACATATCCCTGAAAAAAATTCCTATCCCAATAAAAAGCACCAGAAAAACCACGATAGGAAGAAGCCCCCATACATTGCTTTTTTTCAATTCAATACACTTCCTCTCTATCTAAATCCTAGTTTGGACAAATCTTGTCGTTCTGTATCGATCTTGGTCGGTAGGGCAGCCCAATAAGACATCTCTCCCAGAGTAGCTTAGTTATGATACCATGACAGCGAGTTCGCAAGTCCGTCCCGGCTTCAGCCGGGAAAGCCGCAAGGTTTTGCCGACATCCGGGATGTTTTCGGCTTTTGCCCTCTGGGCAAAATGCCGGCCAGCCTTTACGGCCGGCAAGAAAACTCCCTGATCGCGACGGTTTACAACGTTTACCGCCGCGATTTTGTTCTCGTTATGGTCGAAATCTTTGATTTCGGGTACCATAGAGGTTATTATACCCTGACGGTAAGGGCGCTAGCCCGCCTCGGCGTCAGCCGGGGAAAACCGCAAGGTTTTCTGTCATAGGGTTCAATGTTCTCGTTATGGTCGAAATCTTCGATTTCGGGTACCATAGAGGTTATTATACTATGAAAATACAACTCAGGCAAGGAAAGTATCCCTTTCTCAACAAATATTCGGTGTAAAATCAGGGAACCGGCAGAGGGAAAAGACTAAGCCTCTGTTTTCCAATAGCTCACAGAGTAGGCCGGAAGCAAGCTTCCCCCTCCAAAATCGTGTGCCTCTCCTGAAATCAAGTCCACGGCTCTGCCGCAGCCTGCGTCAAAATGAGCGTAAAACTCTTGATCCGAGGCGTTAATTGCCACCAAAACCCGCTCTCCCTGGACGCTTCGCTCAAAAATCACCTGCTGATTGGTCAGCAGCAAAGAGCGGAACCCTCCGTCGCATAAGGCTTTTGATTCTTTTCGTATCGCGATAAGCTTTCTTAAAAAACAGGTCAGTTCGTTTTCCTCCGGATGGTCAAAGCTGGGACGAAGGCTCCAGTCGCCGTCCTCTTTTCTGCCCTCGGCGCCCCATTCACTGCCATAGTAAAGGCAGGGGATGCCCGGCATACCAAATAACACACCGTAAAGCAGGGGCAAATGCCGGGGATTGGTGAGCATGCTGGCAATTCTGGTCACGTCATGGTTGTCCGCAAAAGATAACAGATGTTTTCCACGATAAAGAGTCCAGTTTTCCGGCCCGAACTGTCTTAACAGGGAATGGGTGATCTCAAAGAGATTGAGACTGTTAAAACTGGAATACAGCCCCTTATAGCATTCGTAATTGGTACAGCTGTGGAGCATCTGATCGTTTACAAATTGGTTGTAGTCTCCGTGAAGCAGCTCCCCTAACAGAAAAAAGTCAGGGGTTAAGGAATCGGTAAATTCTCTCAGCCGCTTTAAAAACTCCCGGTCTAAGGAATACGCTACGTCCAGCCGCAGCCCGTCAATCTGAAAGGTATCATACCAGTATCGGACAGAATCGAGAAGATAGTTTACTACCTCCTGATTTTGCAGGTTTAGCTTCACTAGTTCATAGTGACCTTCCCAGCCCTCGTACCAGAATCCGTCGTGATACGGAGAATCCCCGTCAAAGGAGAGATAAAACCAATCCCGGTAAGGGGAATCCCATTTCTTTTCCCGTACGTCCTGAAAAGCCCAGAACCCCCGGCCCACATGGTGAAACACGCCGTCCAAAACGACCTTGATTCCGTTTTGATGAAGGACTTCGCAGACCTCTTTCAAATCCTGATTGGTTCCCAGACGGCAGTCGACGGAGCGAAAGTCCCGGGTATCATATCCGTGGGAGTCGGAAGAAAAGACCGGGGAAAAGTAAAGAGCGTTCACCCCGAGATGATTCAGATGGGGAATCCAGTCGAGCACCTTGCGGATCCGGGGCTGTTCCTGTCCGTCGTTTTCCCTGGGCGCTCCGCAGAAACCCAACGGATAAATCTGATAAAAAACGCTGTCCCATGCCCACATGATGTTAGCACTTCCTTTCTAAGTAACTGTTTTCTTCCACTAGTGTACGCAGAATCAAGGGGAAAAGTCAATTCTTTTTTCTTGTTTTCTCAATTTTGGTTTTGCATTTATTCGTTGTAGCAGTTAATCCGCCAGCCAAAATTTGCCTTTCCAGAAACAGCGATCTGAAGGCTGTCAGGAAAAATTTGAAAGAAAAAGCGAACAGCAAAAAGCAACCACAGTTACTTTTTATCTGTCCGCCCTAACAAATAGTCCACACTCACATGGTATAAGTCTGCCAGCGCGCATAAAATATGAGGCGGAATCATCCTCTGTCCGCTTTCATAATAGGCGTATGTCCTTTGCGGTACATTGATTTTTTCTCCTACCTGAGCCTGTGTTAAATCGTGATCCTCTCGTAAATCCCGAATCCTTTGATAGATCATTGTTCATCACCAATTTTTACTATATCCAGAACAAATTGTTCTATTGATTTTTTGAACATTTTGTTCTAAAATAGTAAAAAAGGAAATGAACATATGGCGATTTATTGTGAAAACTGTTTTTGCATTTACTGCGAAGATAACTATTGTATTTTAAAAAATATTTCTCTAAATATACAGGGCAGTTGTGAAGAATGTATTTACATCCCTATTCCTGAAAAAGAATGTGATTTGCTGAAAAAAAGATTGAGAAAAATCTATTTAGAAGAATAAGCTCCGCATCTGATAATCAGATACGGAGCTTATTCTCAGTTTACGATACAACGCACTATTTAGTGCATTTGTAAAATTTCTTTCGCCAGTGTCAGTCCCTCAGCTTTGGCCGACTGGTAATTTTCCGGCGTATTGTACTGCACCTGCCAGACGTAGGAATCGGTAATCCGGTAAACCATCTGGTAAAATTTTTTCCGCAGTGCGCTGTGGGCGTCCCGGGAAATCTCCCCGTATCCCCTTAAATAGGCGTCTCCCATCATCCAGCCGCCGGACAAATCATAATCTGGGTCTCCCCAGATCGCCCGGTCCGCGTCAATAATCGCCGCCACGGAAAACGTTTCCCCCTCTTGGCGGATCAGCACATTCCCGGCCCACAGATCGGCGTGCAGCAGTCTGGGCTGGGTAATCTCATCGAGATAAGGGGAGATTTTCCCAAAAGCTCTCTGAACCAGCTCCAGCTCCTCCGGCGTGTAAAGCTCATAACGCTCCACCCGCTCCTGCCAGGAACTTAGTTCGTCTTCAAAACACTCTCGCCAGCCCGAAAAGAGTTTCCCTGCCGCGGCGTGAGATACCCTGCCAAAGCCTTCCCCTACGATGTCGTGCATTTGCCGGGCATATCTCCCCACTTCTTCATAAAGCCCCGGAATCCGCGCGTCCTTTTCATCCAGGTCGGACAAGGGAAAACTTTCGATATATTCCACAATCATATAGTCCCGGTCCACAACCGATTTCGAGGTATCGCAGGCCACCACCGTGCTGCATGGGATTCCCCGCTCTTTTAACAGACGGTAGACCTCCCGTTCCCCATTCATCATATTTTCCTCAAAGGAAAGAAGCAACTGCCGGTTCACCGGCCCCGCCCGCAGGACATATTTTTTCCCTATCTCATGGAAGGTCAAAAGATAGGTGGTGTTAAAAAGCCCGCCGGAAAGAAGCTCGGCGCAATCGCACTTTGTACCGAACTCCTTCCCGCAAATGTTGGAAAGCTCTTCCCGGCTTAATTCCCGGTAAAGGCTGGATTTCGTGTTCATCGATCAGGATTCCTCTCGGTTTTCTTTACAGCTGGAAAAATTCCAGCGCTTTCTGGATCTGTCTGTCCCAAAAGGCCCACTCATGCTTGTAGCCCGCTTCCTCCACAAAGGTGATCGGCAGCTTTTCCTCTTTCGCATAGGCCTCAAACTCCTTATAAGAGGGATAGAGGAAATCCTCTGTACCGCAGCAGCAGTAGATGGCGGGCAGAACGCCTTTTTTCGCCTGTTTGGGCAAAAGATCCCATACGTTTTCTACCGTATTGCGGTAAGCCTCCTCCCCACCGGCATTTTCCACCATCGCGCGGAAACGGCGGTCTTTTACGTTAAAGAAGCTTCCGCTTTCCGGATCTAATTTATGAAGGTTGAAGGCCGGAGCGGAGAGACTCGCCACCCCTGCGAATTTGTCCGGATGATTCACGCCGAACAAAAGGGCTCCCATGCCGCCCATGCTCAGCCCGGCGATATAGTTGTCCTCTCTTTTGTCGGATGCCGGGAACCAGTTGTAGACCATCGGCATCAACTCTTTGAGAAAATAGTCGTACATCTGATAGCCCATGCCAAAGGCGTTGTCCCAGTTGGCATAATTGGCGTTTAACCCGCTGGGCATTACCACAATTAAATCCCGCTCGCTGGCATAGCGCTCGATATTGGACTTTCTGATCCAGTCGCTGTAGTCTCCATAGGTGCCGTGCAACAGCCACAGCACCTTATATTTTTTCCCGCTTTCAAAAAATTCCTTCGGGGTCAGCGGCCCGTCCCGCTTCACGTCCGGCAGGATCATGCCAATTTCATGGTTATTGTTTAAGTAGATCGATTCAAAGTTCATCCGAACCAGTGCCATAATAACAACTCCCTTTCTCTCCATTCACATCGGGACTAGAATGATTCTAAAGCCGGAAAACCCACTACCCTTTCACCAGAGTCAAAGTATACATCGTAAAATTGCCCTTCTCAAAGGCTTCCCAGGGATAGACTTCCACTGAAAACGTCCCGTCAATTTTCACGCAATTCTTCTTCGCCCAGTTTTTCACATTTCTATTAGGCAGCACTTCACTCACTAATGACTCAAACGTTTCGGCGCAGAACTGATCCTTAATGTATATTCCACTGGGCAAAACCGCAGAAGAACATTCTTCATTGAGTTCACCCACTTTGGAAACAGCGTGTCCCGCGATGTAATCCGGCAGATGATTGATTGCTACAGCATATTCCAGCTTTGGACTTTTTGGGTTTGGAATTCTGTTTTTCCCGCGGTAGAAATCCCCGTAAATTCCCCATACTTTTCCAAGGCTCTCAAAGGTAATTGGAAGTCCGGATTTCTGCAAACTCACCCCTGCGATGATGATGGGTTCCTTGATCTTAATCAGCTCGACCTTTTCTTTTGAAGTCAACATCGGTTCATCCCCCGCAAATTGGTCATTTCCAGAATGATGTTAAAATGCTACATCCGCATATGTCACATCCACATCCCCGGTAACGGTGATTTTGTCATAAGGGCTGTCCGGATAGACCACATCGGTGAAATAACGGGTGCCTTCATCCGCAAAAAGTTCAAGAACAGACACATCAAATACGGCGGTCAGCTCATAGGAACCGTCGTAATACCGTTTGGCATCGTTGTATGCCATAATCGGCAGGGTGTAATTTTCACTGAAGTCCTTCGCTCCTGCGTTGCTTCTGTCCACAAAAATACGGTTGTCCTCCGTGACGCCGAAGATCAACTTCTGCCCTTCTTTGTTCTCTAAGGTAACAGTGGCTTTTCCTTTACCCTTAACGGTGAGGGCGAAAGTTTCGGAAGTAATTTGGTCTGTTTTGGAAAGGCCGCGCTCGGTTCCCAGATACTGCTGATACTGAATGGGGCAGAATGCGGGGCGGTATCCGTCTTTCGGTGTTTTTACGAGAGAGACCTCTTTCGGAAGCGTCATAATCCCGCAGAATTCCCCGGTAGGAGTCTTATCCGCATAGCTCGGGTTGATCCCCCAGCCGATATAAGTGCGTTTTTGGGTACCCCAGTAGGTCACGCCGGCATAGTCGTCCCGTCCGCAGTTAAAGTATTCATCCTTGCCCAGATCCTCGGCGTGGAAGGTACTGCCGTCAAACTGTCCGATAAAATACTGGATACGAGGACCCGCTTCTTCTGCGCCGCGTCCCATGCTGACCAAAAGCACCCATTTTTCCCCGTCGGGAGTATCCAATTTAAAGAGATCCGGGCATTCCCACATGCCGTTGGCATAGTTTTCCTTGTCTCCGAATTCTCCGGTCTTTTCCCAATGTTTTAAATCAGAAGAAGCGTAAAAATACGCCCGGTCTGTAGCGGAAACTACCATACCCCAGCAGTTTCTCTGTTCATTCCAGAACACCTTGGGGTCTCTGAAATCCGGGAAACCAGGAGTGGGAATTACCGGGTTGCCTTCATATTTCGTGAAAGTATAGCCTCCGTCCAGACTGTAGGCGATACTCTGCTGCTGGACGCCTACTTCGGTGCCGTCCTCTTTTTTCACATTCAGGTGATGGGTGAACATGGCCACTACCGGGGGATTTTCCTCGGTGCCGAATCCGGAAGTATTCTTCTCGTCATAGACGGCGCTTCCGGAAAAGATGTAGCCCAATTCATCTGGATATAAGGCGATGGGATGATGCTCCCAGTGAATGAGGTCTTTCGAGGTGGCATGTCCCCAGTGCATCGGGCCCCAAACCGGCGCTTCCGGATAATACTGGTAATACAGATGATATACCCCTTTGGCGTAAAACAGACCGTTGGGGTCGTTGTTCCACATCTTCTGGGGAGTAAAATGGATGTGCGGGCGAAAATCTCTGATTCCTTGTGTACTCATAATTTCTTCTCACTTTCCCATGATAATCTATACAGAACATTCTGCTTTTTTTCTCTGCATTTAGTTATTTTATAGCATGGTAAAGGGGAAAAGTCAAGTTGCTTCCTCTATACAACCTACTTAAAAATGTGTATAATATAGATGTATAAAAATCGAAAGCGAAGACGATATAAAGGAGAAACTATGATCTTATTAGAACGAACATCCGTCATGAATTTTGAAAACGCCATCCGGGGCGCCAGAAATCCCATGAACAGCTGGAACCGGATGGACAGCTTTTATGACGAGAACGGCAACTATATTTTAGGAGAAAATGACCTCTCTCTGGCAAAGCGGCTGGTAAAAGCCGGGAACGACCACCGGAAATTTATCCGTCAGATTTTTGTCTCTGTAGACATCACCGCCCCCCTTTACTGGTGGAAAGAATACGACACCTATAAGGTAGGCACAGTGGCAAACTCCACCAGCACCATGCACAAAATCGCAAGCAAGCCCTTCTCCTTGGAGGACTTCAGCTGCGACCAGATGCGTCCCCAGACCTTAAAGCAGATGGAAGGGGTGGTCGCCTATCTGGAATCCCTCCGGCAGGAATATCTGGAACAGAAGGACAAAGAAGTGTGGTACGACATGATCCAGTTCCTCCCTTCCAGCTATAACCAGATGCGCACCTGCAGCTTTAACTATGAAAATCTCGTCAATATGTACCATGCCAGAAAAAATCACAAGCTTTCCGAATGGCATGTGTTCTGCGACTGGGTCAAAACCCTTCCCTACGCCGCCGAACTGATTACAGGAGAAAAATAATACAGCATTTCGAAAGCGCTCTATCCAATTTCTATGGACAGAGCGCTTTTCCTTCTGATTCGCTGTCGTTCTATTTTTTTACAACCGGAAACCACAACTCCAGATAACCATATTCCGTGGTGCCTCCATAGATTTCAAACTCCGGCCCTTCCGCCTTTTCGTACTGGGAAGAGGGAAGCCACTCTGTATAGAACCGTCGTTTCAGCGTTTCCAGTACAGCCCCAAAATCCTCATCCCAAGAAAAGTGTTCCGATGGAAAAACCGCGTAAGTCTGGGCGGGAACCTGTACCACCTGATAACCCTCTGTATTGCTGTCCTCGCTTCGAAATGCAAACAGCAGATAAGGAAACGTATTGCTTCCGGTATTCCTGTAATTTACCATTCCGTGAATCTTGCATAAATCCTGGGGAAGAAACCCCGGCAGCGTACCGGAATCAGAAAATAGTTTTTCGTATCTGCCGTCTTTGTGGCATTCCTGCCACAACTCAGCGGGGGAAAGCCCCGCTTTTTCCTCTGTCAGGGAGGACACCGTCTCGATGCCGAATACCTCAAAGGCTTCCTTGTGTTCCAATCGGTAATTCATCGCGTAAGCTCCTTTCACAACAAGCTGAAACGAAATGCGGGGATAGGACTTTACCGTTGCTCCCGATTTTCCCGCATCACTGGGAGAAATCCCGTGAAACTGGGCAAACGCCCGGGAAAAGGCTGCCGGGGACTCGTAACCATATTGGAGCGCGAGGTCAGCGATCTTGGAATTCACGGTCTGAAGCTCCAGCGCCGCCAGAGAAAGCCGGCGCTTACGGATATATTCCGACAGGGAAATATCCGTGAGATAGGAAAAAATCCGCTGAAGATTATACGCCGAACAACAGGCCGCCCTGGCAGCCTCGTTAATATCAATCTTCCCCATCAAGTTTTCCTCGATATAGGCCACTGCATTCTCCATATGACGAATAAAATCCATACTCCCTCATCCTTTCTCTAACTGCCAGTATAGCATAAACTACTTTTTCACGCATTGCAAAACAGGAATCAAAAAAGCAAAAGCGGAAGGAATGAATCCTTCCGCTGAATTGGAGAAACACTATTTTTTATTTCTCTGCTTTGCGCGCAGGTTGTTGTCCAAAATCGCTTTTCTGATCCGGATGCTTTCCGGCGTTACCTCTACCAGCTCGTCGTCGGCGATGAACTCCAACGCCTGCTCCAGGCTCATCACTTTCGGCGGCACCAGACGCAGCGCGTCATCAGCGCCAGAGGAACGCATATTAGTCAGCTGTTTCTTTTTGCAGACATTTACTACCAGATCCTCCGCCTTGGGGGATTGTCCTACCACCATTCCCTCATAGACCGGCACCCCTGCTCCGATAAACAGGGTACCTCTTTCCTGGGCGTTGTATAAGCCGTAGGTAACCGATTCCCCTGTTTCAAAGGCAATCAGGGAACCGCTGCTCCGCTTGGAGATTTCTCCCTTATAAGGCTGATAGCACTCAAATACCGAGCTCATAACGCCCTCGCCCTTGGTGTCGGTGAGAAATTCGTTTTTATATCCAAACAGTCCTCTGGAAGGAACCAGGAATTCGATTCTCATCCGGCTTCCCTGAGGCTGCATGTGCTGCAGCTCCCCTTTTCGGGAACCCATTTTCTCCATCACAGAGCCCATATATTCTTCCGGAACGTCTACTACCAGCCGTTCAATAGGCTCGCACTTTTTGCCGTCGATCTCCCGGTACAGCACCCGTGGATTGCTGACCTGAAGCTCATATCCTTCCCGGCGCATGGTTTCGATCAGGATGGAAAGATGCATCTCTCCTCTTCCTGCGACCAGGAAGCTGTCGGTGTTCTCCGCTTCTGTCACCCGCAGGGAAACGTCCTTTAACAATTCTCTGTTGAGCCGTTCCCGAATCTGACGGGAGGTGACGAATTTCCCTTCTCTTCCCGCGAACGGAGAATCGTTGACGGAAAAGGTCATCTCAATGGTGGGCTGGGAAATGGCGGAAAATTCAATCGGCTCTACTGCGTTGGGATCGCAGAGAGTATCGCCGATGGTGAGGTCGCCGATGCCGGAAATACAAACGATATCCCCAACCGTCGCAGTCTCACAGGGTACCCGCTTGAGGCTTTCGATCTGATAGAGGTTGACGACCTTTCCTTTATATCTTCTCTTTTCATTGTGATAATCGCAGATCATCACTTCCTGGTTCTGATGAAGCACGCCCCGGTCGATCCGTCCGATGGCGATCCGTCCCACATAGTCGTTGTAGTCGATGGAGGAAACCAGCATCTGGAACGGCGCGTTTTCGTCCCCTTCCGGAGCCGGGATATGCTCCAAAATTGCGTCAAACAGCGGCACCAGATCCGTACCCGGTTTGGTATAATCAGTGGTTGCGGTTCCTTCTCTTCCGGAGCAGTAAATAATCGGGCTGTCCAGCTGCTCATCGGTGGCGTCTAAATCCATCAGAAGCTCCAGCACTTCGTCCTCGATTTCATCCAGACGGGCATCCGGCCGGTCAATTTTATTCACTACCACAATAATCTTATGTCCCAGTTCCAATGCTTTCTGAAGCACGAACCGAGTCTGGGGCATAGTGCCTTCAAAGCTGTCTACCAAAAGCAGAACGCCGTCCACCATTTTTAAAACACGCTCTACCTCACCGGCAAAATCGGCATGGCCGGGGGTATCGATAATATTGATCTTGGTTCCTTTATAGTGAGCGGATGTATTCTTCGCAAGGATGGTAATTCCTCTTTCCCGTTCCAGATCGTTGTTGTCCATCACTCGTTCCTGAACAACCTGATTTTCCCGAAACGCTCCGCCCTGTTTGAGCATTTCATCTACCAAAGTGGTCTTTCCGTGGTCAACGTGAGCAACGATTGCGATATTTCTTAAATCTTCTCTAACCAAGCAAATTACTCCTTTTTCAACCTTCATGATCTTAAAAATCCACAGTATATTATAACGCGGAAACCCTCTTTTTTCTACTTTTTACACGAAATTATGATTCGATTTGTAACAATGTATACAAATCGTTCTAAAATGAAAATGGCATTTGTGAAATTCCTCTTTTGGGGAATGACTGCGTTTTCTCTTTCCGCAGCAACTAAGCGTCGATCAACGCTTTTCCTTTCCTATATCGGTTTCCGGAAGTCTCCCCACAGCAAGCAGTTTTTCCGTTTCTTTGGTAAAAAAACACCCTTTTTTGTGTTTTCTTCTCCGTTTTTCCCCTATGGATTGATTTTAACCTCTGTCGCGTAATATACTCAAATTATTCAAACTGAATAAAATTCATCTTAACAAGAGGTGTTTTTATGATAACCATTTCCAATGATTTTCTACAAATAGGGTTCGACTCTTCTACCGGCGCGATTCTCAGCTTCCGCCGTATCGGTCAAGGACCATTTGACGCCGGCTATGAGGCGATCCATCAGCCGAAACTGGCTTTGGGACTTTCCATGCGGGTTCCGACTTCGGAAAAACGGAACCGCCGGGTACTGAGTCAGGATCAAAAACTAAGCGGCTATAAAATTTTGGATGGAAATAAACTCCGCCTGTCCTATCAGGAAGTGATTGACGAAGCGGGGGCTTCCCTGCCCATCCATACAGAAATTTTAGTCGAACTCAAAGGCCAGGAGGTTTCTTTCTCGATGTCTATCGACAACGAAACAGACTGCGTGGTGGAAGAGGTCGCTTACCCCTGCCTGGGAGGTTTTTCTCATCCGGAGGGAGAAAAACCTTTTACCGCGTCTACCGCACACTTTCAGGGAGGAATGACCAGCTTCTCCCTTTCTGACGGATTCCCGAATCCCGACTACTGGGGCACAGACTGGCCCACTGTCTATCGCACCTATCCCATGCCGGAGGTGTCCGCCCCCTTTATCCTCTATACCAGCGACACCCAGGGAATCTATGTGGGGGTACACGATGTCAATCCGAATCTCGTGAGTTTTGTCCATGAGTATAAACCGGGCTACTCCGATTCCAAGCACAGCAGATTGCAGCGGGACGGCGAAATCGACGGTATCCCGGCAGGCTTCTGCATGAGCGTCACAAGACTTCCCTTTATCGCGCCAAAAGAAAAAAAGGAGCTTTCTCCTGTTGTCTTGAGCCTCTTTATCGGCGACTGGCATCAAGGATTGGAACCCTATCTCAACTGGAGAAAGACCTGGTTCCATCCCGTTCCCCGTCCTCAATGGGTCAACGACGCGGACTGCTGGATTACCCTCCACATCAATTCTCCTGAGGACTGCTGCCGGTACCGCTACACCGATTTGCCGGAACTGATGAGAGACGCCAAAAAAGGCGGCGTCAAGGTACTTCAGCTCATCGGCTGGGCCAGAGGCGGACAGGACGGAGACGAGCCCTATCAGGACACCGATCCGAAATTAGGCACCAAAGAAGAACTCAAAGCAGCGATTCGTGAGATTGAAGAGATGGGAATTCACGTCCTGCCCATGTGTAAATTCAAGTGGGCGGATCAGAGCACCAAAGAATTCAAGGAAGAGCTGATGCCCTATACCCTTAAGGACATCCACCAAAGTCCGGTACAGTTCGGCGGTTACGGTTATCAAACCCTCTTACAGAACGTAGCGGGAGGCAGCCGCCGTTCCGGCTTTGGGCTGTGCCATCTGTCTGAGGACTACCGCAAAATCGCTCTGCGGGAACTGCGCAAAATCTTGGAGTTGGAGCCCAGCGGCATTATGTACGACGAGCTGGCTAATCCCATGCTCCTCTGCTTTGACCCCAACCATGGCCACCGTCCGGGCGCCTGCCATCATGTAGGCTCTTTAGACCTGGCAAAGGAATTTTATGAGGAAGGGAAAAAGTGGAACCCCGATTTCTTTATGGCAGGGGAAGGCCCCAACGATGCGATGAGCCAGTATTATCTGGGCAGCTATCTGCGCTCCTTCGACAACGGCAGCGAACCGATTCACACCCCTATCTGGAAATACCTCAACCCGGATCTCTACATTGCTACCTGTCTGGTAGGCTCCGACGACCGGGAGATGGTCAACCAATGTATGACCTACGGCTATGCCATCAACTACGAGCCTTATAACTTTAAAGGAAAAGTCAGCGACGTCCCCAAAACCAAAAACTATATCCTCGCCGCCTTAAATCTGAGAAGGAAACTCAAGGATACCATCTGGAACGGAAGATTCCGCCATACCCAGGGTGTCAGCGTTGAGCTTTTAGGCGATCCGGCGGAGTTCATCTATTCCCTGTTTGAAAACAAGGACAACGGAGACAAAGCGGTTGTCATCGCCAATCAGGAACGGGAAAGAAGCATCCTGGTAAAACCCGCCCTCAAAGACGGCGGCAGCTTCTCCCATCTCTATTTCGTAGAGGATGAAACCGTCTATACACCGGGCGAATCGATCGTTATTCCGCCCAGAAGCTGCTGCGTGCTGACACAAAAATAGGGAGGAAATCAGATGAATATTCCAGTCTTGCGCTTTACCGGAGATTCCTATGCTGAAATGATGGGAACTATTTTCACAGAAAACCTCCATGACATCATCGCGAAAGTAGATGACGGCACAGGAAGCTATGAAAAGGGCTATTTTCACACCTCCACCGTCCCACACGAAGGCACCTGCTATTACGATTCCAGCTGGAGCAGGGATGTGGGCCGCGGAATCATTGAGCTGAGCCGTCTTGGCTTTTCCGCAAAGGCAAAGGATGCGGCGGAATATCTATTGGCCCATATCAATCACGGGGATCACTGGGGCCGTACTGCCGATGGTATAGACAACTGCCTGTATGAGACTAACGGCAATGCTTTGATCCTCTTGGGGATTTATAACACCTGGAAAATCAATGGAAAAGAAAAGGAATTAGGGCGCTCCTATCTGTCCCGCACCGCACCGGTCATTGACTGGGCGGAACGGGAAATGGAGGGAAACCCACATGGTTCTCTGCTGCCCTGCCAGTCGGAAATGGCGGGCAACCCCAATTCTCCCTATACCGTATCGGCGATCTACCCGAACTATGCCTTTCTGCTGGCCTTGGAGGGACTACAACAGATGGCGGAATTCTGTGAGGAAAAGGAAACCGCCCGCCGGCTTTCTGCTCTGCATGAAAAGCTCTTTCAGGCTTTGAGCCATTTGCTGGTATCCGGGAAAAATCCAAAAGCTATCGGCAATACCCCCTTCGGGTGCTGGATGAACGGAATTGATAACCGAGACGGCAGAGCCTACGATTTCTCCGAATGGGACGGCACCGTCTGGCCGGTTTTTCACTGGACCCGGCAGCTCCCTTTTATCCTCCAGTCTGATCTGGGATGCTTCGATATCAGAAAGGACAGCCAGTCTGACGTTCACCAGAACAGCTACCGCCATATCCTCCGTTACATGAATCAAGGGGAATATTTCCGAAAATACGGGTTTGTCAGCGGCAGTGGCTGGACCGGAATGGGAGACCGCCACGATGACACCATGTGCGGTTACAGCCAGGGCTTTATGACCCAGGCGGCGATGGTAAGCGACGACGTAAACACCTATTCCCGCCTGCTCAAAGGGGTCGCACGTCTGGCTTATGACGGCGAGGTGGCGGAGGCCCTCACCTATGAGATGAATCCCTGGGTGATGCACGAATGCTTTACCTACGAGAATTTTGAAAAGGGCTTAGACCATACCTTTGGCACGCAAAAGCTGGGGCGGCCCGGCGTTTCTGACAATCCTGGAGACGAAGGGAATCTGGTACAGGAAACCGAGATTGTCAAAGCGCTTTCCCTTTGCGCCGGTGTAGACGACTCGATTCCCGGCAAGCTCCGCCTGATGCCCAGACTTCCCTGGACCTGGAACAGCATTACCGCCGAGCACTTCCCTTATGTAGAGCAAAACGGCAATGTGATCGAGCTAAACTTTACTTTGCGCCATGACCGTCCTGCCAGAAAAAGTTATTTTGATCTCACTGCTTCTCAGGAAATCAAAAACTGCGATATCCGCATCGGCCCTTTCCCGGCCATGCTGCAAATCTTTGACAGACAGGACTACGAAATCGAACAGAAAGAAAACAGCTCCTGGATCTGGCTGAGGAACCGCTCCGGCAAAGAGATTCACGAGGAAATCGATTTGTGGTAGTTTTTGCCCCATAGTTCTATAAAAATCACTTTAAAATAACAAACACCCTGTTCCGTAAATCGGGCAGGGTGTTTGCTGTTGATTTATAATTTCAGAAAGCAGAAATTGATTGTATTATCTTACCCCTAGTTGTTTGATAGATTTTAGTTCGTTCTATCGATTAGCTTGTCGGGGTTCCGACCCCGACGCGACGGGTTTCTTTGGGCAAGCAAAAGAAACTCTGGGTTTGAGGGTCGACGCCCCATAAGCTGAGTCCAGAACCAAGCTGGTTCTGGAAAATAAGTTTCTATTGATTTCCCCTATTAACCAATCAGGCAGAGACAGGAAACCCCGTCTCTGCCTGATTATTTTACAGTTTGTTGCAATGCAGCCAATATACCAATAGGCCAAAGCATACAACTAGCTCCAAAGATTAGTAATCTCTGTTTTTTCTCCAGAAGTCCAACACCATATCGTACCGCTCCACCGGCATTCCCTTAAAGGGGATGTTGCTGGTACAGAAAATAAACCCGCCTCCCGGCTTTCCGTTTTCCATGGCGTAACGGCAGCTTTCCAATACCTGCTCATCGGTACCGGTCTGCAAATGGGCACAGTGTACATTTCCGCACAGAGCGACTTTTTTGCCCACTTTTTCCTTTACCACCTTCATGTCCACCCCAGCCATCGGGTCCAAAGAATGAAGCGCGTGAGGTTCACAGTCTACCAGCATATCCAAAATCGGCATGATATTCCCATCGGTATGTTTGATGGCATAACCGCCCTGCTTGCGGATATCCGCACAGATATCATGAAGATAAGGCTGAATAAATTCTTCGAACATATCCGGAGACAAAAACGGCCCATCGTTGAAGCAATAGTCAGAGCACAGAATCAAGCTTTCAATCCCGGCATCGATCATCCGTTTATTCCGTTCGATTGCGGCGTCCGCATCTTTTCTGGCTTTTTCGTGTCCCGCTTCCGGTTCATCGTACAGCCAATATATCATTTCCACTAATCCGTTTCCGTCCGGAATCGCGAAGGTTCCATCACCGTGAGTGGTCAGCAAAAATCCGTTATTGGTTACTTTATTGATGTATCTTGCTGTATCCTGAATATGCTCTTCGGATAAATAATGAATCGGAATAATGGAATGTCCTAATTCCGAATAAACTTTAATCATGAATTCCGCATTATCCTTAATCGCATAATCGATTTCCTGGCTGGTTTTCCCCTTCAGTTCCTCTTCTCTTAAAAAATCTCTGCCGAATACTTCCGGCCCGAGCTGATATTCCAATTCAAATGTCGGTACATAATCCGGCTGTTGTAAGGTAAGAGCCTTGATCGCACGTTCTCTATCTGTCATTTTTTCTTCCTCCTATCAGTGTATATTCCTAATTTATAGAATACCGGAACTCCCCTCGAAAAGTCTTGTAAAATCTTATCCTTTTTGGCAGTTTCCTTCTGGAATGAAAAAAGAGAAGGGGGGAATCCCCTTCTCTTTTCCGTCGATACAGCCATCTTTAACGAAAAGCATAAATTCCAGTTCGAAACGAATGCTGAAATTTTTGAGAGATTTTCTCAGGAGGAAAACTTGCCTGAGCTAAAACATTCTGTTTCATTCGTTCCATTTGATGGGCGGAAGGTGTCCGCTCCATTAGCGCCAGAGACATCAATTCCTCAAACCGAACGTCATTCATCCGGGTCCACTCCTCTCTTTTTCAGATTCTCCCGGAACCGCTCTTTGGCGGCGGCGATTCTGGATCTTGCGGCAGAGGAAGAAAGCCCCAAGATTCTGCCAATTTCTGCACTTTTCAGACCATTGTACTTAAAAATCAAAATTTCTCGATCCTCTTCTTTCAATGCAACCAGCGCTTCAGAAACCGCTTCCTGCTCCAACAACCGCTTTTCCGAACCATCGTCACTGGGGTCATCTGATTCCAGAAGGGAAACGGTCTCCCCCTGCTTTAACTTTTCCCGCAGATGGTCATTTTTGACATTCACCGCAATCCGAAAAATCCAAGCATTCCAACGGTAAGGCGGAAAAAAACCAGGACGGTTCATCGCCTTCCAGACCTTTAAAAAAGTCTGCTGGGTGCAGTCCTCCGCCGAATCTCCTCCAAAACAGGAAGAAAAATAGGCATAAACCCTGGAAGCGTATTGCTCATATAGCTTTTCAAATTGTCCTGACTGTACATACATCATAGCCGTTTATCCCTGGTTTTCCCATTCATCTTTCTCAAACTCGTCTTCGTCCACGCCCCGAACAATCAGTTTGTTCCCAACAAAGGCTTTCGCCCGGAGATACCCCGCCGCCTGGGGATAACAGCGCAGCTTGTTTCCCACATAAATAACCAGCTGTTTTTCCTTAAGCATCTGAGAGGTCACATTTTCTGCTACATCCAATTTGTTGCCTACAAACAGAAGGGTCTTCGGCTCCAAATACTCCAACATATCCGCATCCAACAGGCACTGGTTTTGATGAACAGAAATGTCGTCAAAATCAATATAGTGTTTCACCCCGTTAAGCTGCCCGATCTCTACATTAAAATTGTCACGCATACTTTCATGAATTAAAATCACACCATTGCAGACAATATTGCCTCTGGTCTCCGGAGAAATTTCTTTTACTACCACAACACCGTTAACTAAAAGAACCGTTTTGTGCTCTTTGCTAAAGTCCCCATCTGTCAGGAAAACGACACCGTTAACCGTTCTCAGTTCATCCTCAGGATCAAGATAATAGGTGGTCCCAATATCATATTTCGGAATTGCCATTACCGCTGCGCTGGTTTCCGGGTCCAGTGTTTTCGGCAGCAACAGCGTCCCGATATCAGAAATCTCCTCCACCTCCTTGGCCTGTGCTACTGACTGAATCATTCTCAGGTCTAATGTTCCCATATCACTATACTTTGCCATCATCCATACATCCTTTCTTACATTTGGTTACAGTTTATTCCGATGATCCTTTCGCACATCATTTGTGTGCTTACAGTAAGAAAGACGGAACCAAACGGCAAAGTGTCCAAGAAAAAATAAAAATTTATCATTTTATTTTACTTTAGTTACTCCCCCTGTTTCCTTTCAATGGAAAAAGAAAGCTATGCGGGGAGCCGCCCCGCACGCGGCCTACTTTTGCTCGCTCAAAAGTAGGCAAAAGAGCTTC
>CALWNT010000082.1 GCA_944382885.1 uncultured Clostridia bacterium
AACAGAAATTTAAGTTACAGAACCAGACTGGTTCTGCATCTGGCTTATGGGGGCAGTCGGCCCCCAAACCCCGAGTTTCTTTTGCTTGCCCAAAAGAAACCAAAAGGGCATTCCTCAACCGCCGGAAAGGCTTGGTGTGGGTCTATGAAGTGTTCTTCTAACCATGCTAGGGTGGGAAAATTTAGTTTACAGCTGGGGCTGACGAATGTTTTAGCAGGAACTAATATTTTTCGCCGTACTTGGATAGGAGTCAACTTTATAGACCCGCACCAAAGCCCCTGCGGCGATTGAGCAGGGCCCTTTGCACCCTTTGGACAAGCAAAGGGTGCCGGGGTCTGGGAGCCGGTGCTCCCAGGTGCTTTCTTCTTTCGCTGAAAGAAAGCTATAGAGGAAGTTTTTTAAATAGAAAGATAAATTTCTGTTTTCATCTAGTCAATAACTGCAATACAATAGCTGCGCCGAACCCCTTTATGACTCCTATGCCGCCGATTATCGGCATATCCTGTCTGAAAAGTTCATATACTATTTTTGGCGTATTTTAGGCCATCTATTTGAATTTTATTATAACACTTGCGCCTGACAGTTTAAAATAGTATTATATAATCAAAATCATAGATAAAATCTATTGAATTTAAAAATTGGATAGAAAATGCCTATAGGGAAGTGGAGAGTATGACAATCAGACATCTGCTGATTTTTCAGGAAGTGGCCTCCTGCGGAAATATGAGCGCAGCCGCTATGAGACTATTTTTGTCTCAGCCAACTGTCAGCCAGGCGATTGGGGAGCTGGAAACCCATTATGGAGTGAGGCTATTTGAACGATTTCCCAGAAAACTGGTCATAACACCGGCGGGAGAAAAATTGCTTGGCTATACCAACACGGTTTTAAAGGATTTTCATCAAATGGAACAGGCGATGGTTCATTCTGGTGAAGAAACTCCGCTGCGAATCGGTGCAAGTGTAACGGTCGGAACCTGTATACTGGGAAAACTGATTCAACAGTATGAACAGGAGGACGACACCGACAGGAAAACGTTGGTCTGGGTGAATAATACCGCTTCCGTAGAGCAGGAGCTTTTAAACGGCAATTTGGATTTGGGAATGGTGGAGGGCAAAATTAAAAGCGCGGATTTCGTCTGCCGTCCAGTGATGGAGGATCATCTGGTTTTGGTCTGTGCAAAGGGACACCCCCTGGCAGGAAAGAAAAAGCTCTCTCTTCGGGAATTATCCGGCCAGGACTTCATCCTGAGAGAAGAAGGCAGCGGTACCAGAGAACTTTTCTTGAATGATATGAATCGGTTGGGAGTAGAGATTCATCCCAAATGGATCTGCAACAATGCGGGAGCAATTAAACAGGCCGTAATCGATGGTCAGGGGCTTTCGGTTATTTCGTTCCGCTTGGTTGAGCAGGAAGTCAGGGATGGGAAAATCGCCGTGCTTCCCCAGAAGGAATGCAGTTGGAAAAGAGAATTTCAACTAGTTTATCACAAACGGAAATATGTGACTGCTCAGATGGAAGAGTTTCTGAAAATCGTAGAAAAATTTGCTTTGGAGCCCCAAAAGGGAGAAATGGCAAATGTTTTTACAAAGAATTGACCAAATCACTGCAAACTGTTTCGTGTTTGTGAGTATTTTGAAACTATTTATTCATTATTTATACATTTAAAACATCTATAATGGTGATATAAGAAAAAATATAGATAATTCAGCTAAAATTTTATTTTTGGAGTAAGAGGTATGATGAAATATATTGCACAGATGCAGCAAGTCAGAATAGATGGCTTGCGTGAAAAATATGACAGTGATTTACCCGGCCTGATTGCGCAGGAGGAGAGACGGTATGACCAGAAGATATTTCATCTCTGCGGCAATATGATTGATGAAAATACCAGAATTATCCTGCTGACGGGTCCTTCCGCGTCCGGGAAAACCACAACTTCTCAAAAAATCAGCAAGGATTTGAAAATGTTTCACAAAAAAGTCCACAAAATTTCGTTGGATGATTTTTATAAAGACCATCATCTGCTGCCCAACTGGGAGGATGGCAAGAAAAATTATGAGTCTATCGAGGGATTGGACTTGGAACTGTTTCATCAAAAGATGCGGGAGCTGATTACAAAAGGCCGGGCGGAATTTCCCTTGTTCGATTTCCCCAGCGGCAACCGGAGCAGCGAGACTTTTTCTTTGGATTTTGACGATGAAACCTATTTGATTGTGGAGGGGATTCATGCGCTCAATCCCTTGATTTCCCAAGAAATTCAAGAATTGCCGACTATGCGGCTGTATGTCAGTGTGCATACGGACTTTGTCTCCCAGACGGGGGAAGAGATCCTTTCAGCACGAGAAGTGCGTCTGATGCGCCGCCTGCTTCGGGATTACACCCATCGGGATACAAAGGTGGAAGAGACTCTGGCGCTGTGGGACTATGTATTGCGGGGAGAAGAGCTTTATATCAGGCCTTACCGAAACTATGCGGACGCGCATATTAACTCCACACATTACTATGAACCGTTTTTATATAAGGATTTGATGTATCAGATGCTTTCGGAGCCTTTGACGCGGGAGCAGGATCAGAAGCTGGTGACTCACATGCTGGAAGGTTTGTCCTGTTTTGACAGTATTCCGAAGGATATGGTGCCGAAGGATTCTCTGTTGCAGGAGTTTATTGGATAAACAGAAATTTAAGTTACAGAACCAGACTGGTTCTGCATCTGGCTTATGGGGGCAGTCGGCCCCCAAACCCCGAGTTTCTTTTGCTTGCCCAAAAGAAACCAAAAGGGCATTCCTCAACCGCCGG
>CALWNT010000083.1 GCA_944382885.1 uncultured Clostridia bacterium
CTTTTGGTTTCTTTTGGGCAAGCAAAAGAAACTCGGGGTTTGGGGGCCGACTGCCCCCATAAGCTAAGTTCAGAACCGGCTAGGTTCTATGCGATAAATTTCTGTTTTCCCCCCGATCATACTTTAAAAAACAAACAGGAGCCCGTCCAATTTTATTTTGACTGACTCCTGTCCGTTTTCAAAGATCTTTTGGCTCCTACACAGTGGCAGTTTTAAAATCCTTCCAGAAAATCAATTCCTCATAGGGAAGGATATGCCCTAACCCATCCACCACATGTTTTTGGGACGGATAGTTTTTCAAAATCTCCTGTTTCAAAAAAAGCTCCTGTGCGCTTAAAATTGGATAGGGATGTAGGTAAAGATCTAATTTTTTAAAATAGTGTTCAAAATAATAGAGTGCACCGGTCTGCTTGTTTTCCTGACAAACAGAGGTAACGATCTCATCCACCATTTTGTGGTGTTGATGGCCGTATTCTCCCTCCGGATTATGGGTCACAATTTTCTCCCAATCTTTCTTGGTCACTGCCCGTGCCACCTGCTCTTTGATTTGATCCTTAACTCCCTCCCAGTCGTCCCGTTTTCCATTAGTCTTGTCCGGAAAAGAGAGGATCACACCGGTATTATGGGTCATCTTCATTACATTGTAAAACTCCTGGCGGCGGACAGGATTATCCCCATTGGTGATGCAGATCACGACATAGTCTCCCCCGACAAGCTCACTTCCGGCAAAAATCGACTCATCATCCGGATGGGCAACGATCATCAGCTTATGCCCTTTTTCCAGCTTTTTTAGGGGAATTTCCCTGCCTTCCTCCGTCCATAAAGTGGTAAAAGACAGACAGATCACTCCCACCAGCAAAAGGCTCATTGTCAGCAAAAAATACCTATTCACTTGTCTGCGCACCATGCCGCCTCCTCTCCTTTATAAATACAAGGATTACCAATACCAAAGAAACACCACTGACAATAAGACCCAGTGTCTTTCCGGGAGGATGGAATAAAATGCGAATATCATGTTCTCCCTGTTCCAGCTCAAAGCCCACAAAGGCCTTGTTGACCACCTCAACCGGAACCTCTTTTCCATCTACATAGGCTTTGAACCCTTTTTGATACGGCAATGACGTAACGAGATAGCCGTCCTGATCCATTTCAATCGTCCCCTTGACGATTTCATTCCCTTTCGCCTGTTGGTAAGTAAAGGGAAGAACTCCAGGATTCTTGATCTCATCGGCATCCATCAGATAGGTATCGATACTGTGAATCTGATAATCCCCCTTGGATAGGGAAATGGAAAGTTCGGTAATTTCTTCCGGGCTGGAAACAAAATAGGTGAAGGTATAGTTTTGATTAGGATAAGGCGCTGTTTTAGCAGACAGCTTATTTTTAATTCCATTGATTGAAATAACCGCGCCTTTTCCGGATAAATCCTGAATATGAAAAGAAATCATCAAAATCTGATCTTTCAAAGGTTCCTGAAGCTTTGCTGTAAAATTGGCGGTTTCGTCATTATGCACTTCAAAAAGCTCCTGCTGAGGATGATAGGTCACCGTTTCCGGATAGGGGAAGCTGTCAAAAATCAGGGTGGTTTCCTGAGCTTTAGAGGTATAATCGTTTTCCACCTCTTTCGGTACCACTGTATTATTGGTGATCGTATCCATCGTATAGGGATAAGAGAGTTTGTCGAATTCTGTTTCAGAAAACAGATTGGTGCTCCCATAGACTGTAGGCAGCACGGAACTGTTTTCCACCAAAACCTCATCCCCTTTTTGCTGGAGAATTTCATATCCCCAGGGAAGGGCCTCTTTCGTACTCTGGATATATTTTACACCCATTAAATAGTGAAAAAAGGGATTTGCCCCGGGAATTAACGCGACCCGGTTATTGATGCTGATCGGGTTGTGCATAATATCATAGAAAAACTGAGAATAAAGGGTATTGGTCGTGGAAGAATACATCGAGCTTTTCTTGATATTCTCAAAAGGCAGATAATTCACATTGGAAAGCCCATAGGAGAGAAAATCAAACCGGGAATGAACATCCTGATAAACTGACTTCAATTCCTGCTGAGAAAACACATTTTGACTGATATCTTCACTGGAAACAAAGTCGTCTGTCAGATTGGTTTTGATAAACAGGAGAGGCGGAATGACACAAAGGGACAGATACCGCCAGCGATCCCGGCGTTTGAGGGTGAGCAGTACCCAAACAAGCAAAAAAACAGCGTCTAAAAAGATCAGGACATTTTTTTCGTAAATAGCCCAGGGAACAGCGAATACAAAGGTGACCAAGATTCCAATGACACTGTGCCGCATTTCCCCTCTGCGGAATTTTTCCAAAAACATCCCGCACAACAGGATCACCAGAGGAAGAAACGGAATCAGAATCTTATCCCTGGAGTATAAGGTTCCGTTAAGCAGGAAAGAAATGATTTTAAAAAAGAAACAGGAAAACAGAACGAGAGAAAATCTTCTGGTAGCTTTTTCCCGGATTCCCAAAATGATGCTGTAAAGAGCAATCAAAGTAAGTCCGCAGCCGTATGGACTAAAAAGCAGAGAACTTAGTGGGATGTTCACGGACAGATTTTCCAGCATAGAGGTTTGACCGGCATCCTTGGCATTAGACAGGATCGCCAATCCTGTAGGGAGCAATAAAATGGCGGCCAAGCCGATTGCCAAAGCGATTGCCAGGAAAAACCCCAACAATTTTTCCCCCTCCGCCCTTTTCCAGTAAAAGTAAAGAACGCAGACCGCGATACAGGCAATCGAAAAATAAAAGCTGTGGAGAAAAATCATGAAAAATGAAAGAATCACCCACTTGATTTTTTTCGCCTTCAAATAATAGTCAATGGCATAAAAAGCCAGCAGCAAAAAGGGCATGTAATTGACAAACATAATCTGCCGGTGCGCTTGAAAAAAGCAGGAAGCGCATAGGAACAAAAAGCTGCTGATAAAGCAGACAAAGGGCTCCAGCCCTTGCCGATAAAGCCAAAAATAACAAAGCACCACACTGGAGATGACACCCAGCACCGAATAAGAAATAATAATAGTTTTCATCGAGACCGTCGGAAGCAGGTAAGATATCAGCACATCCGGCCTTAAAAACCCATAATAGGCAAAATCGTAGATGTTTGTACCGGCCCCAAGAGAGGAGTAATCCAAAAAAAGACTTCCTGTTTCCCAGAACGATTTCCTCAAATGGTCTGCGATGCTCACATGCTGGCTAAGCCAGTCTAAATTGGAGCCGAAAATAAAGCCTTCTGGAGTCACAAGAAGCAACAAAATGGCCGCAATGGAAACAAGCAGAATCGGATAGCGGTATTTTTGTAGGATATTCAGCATTGGTCTTCCTCCTTTCAGATGCTTAGTATAAAAGATAAAGCTTAATGATCTTTTTAAAATAGCTTAAACTTTTCTTAACTTTTTCCGCATTTCTCGTCCAGCAATGCGGAAAAAAGGTCGGAAACAGAAAAATCTTTATCTTCTCTCAAAGTATTCAGAAGTATTTCCATATTTTGCAGGCTGTATTCTACCTCTTTGGAGTAATTTTTGGCAATGAAAATGCGGTCTTTTAGGGTAAAGGTCTGATGGCACAGCCAGTGCTGGCAGTCCCACAAATTTAGAAACAGGAAACTGATGACAACAAATTTGACTCGGGACAAAAGGTCTCCGTCGTAAAGCCCCTCCATCCAATAGCGGAACAATAGGTAAACACAAAAATGCTCATACTCATAACTTCTGGAGGAATAAAAAGTCTCAAAGTCACGTCCTGCTGTCCGCGCTTCATCCACATTGGTGGAAAGCGTATCCAAACTGCAACGCCATGTTGCGTCGATACTTTCCAGAGACCGAAACAGCCGAAACGCATGCTCCCACCAATGGGATAAATCCGTTTTTTCTTCCGACGGCTCTTTTAACTGAAGCAAAAGGCTTTCCAGATAGGTGGAATCACTGTATTCCTGTACCGTTTGCTCCAGTACGGTCAAAGATACGCCAAGGTCGATGAGGTCCTGTAAATCTTCCCCATAGGCCAAAAGCAAAGCAAGGCGATCCCTAATAGAATAATTCCGGTTTTGCATCAGGGAAAATGCGATTTTCCGTGCAGCATATAGTGTGTCAATCCAATCGGAATCCAAATTTCCGGAAAAAGAAACGGCATCATCCAGCTTTGTTACAAATTTCAGCGGCCGCGAAGAGGAGAAAAGGAGTCTTGCCGCCTCCTCACAGCAAAGGCCCAAACCGGACTCTTTGATCGTTCCGTATTGATTGTGAAATCTGGGATGTTCCCGACAGATTTCGCAAAGGCTGTTTTCCCCTAACGTAAGGATAATCTTACAAAGATTCTGCTCATTTAGAAAGGGACATCTTTGCTCTGCCAGCCTAAAATGGGACTGTCCTTCTTCCGTAACAATGGATCGGCAGAGTTCAGCGCCGAACGGCCCCGAAACTTGACGATAAGCTTCTTCCGTTTCACTGTCAATATTGATTTCCCATCCAATACAGCAGCTATCCTCACAGGATGAGGCTGTACAGGTAAATTTCTCATAATATTCGGGATAAGTGACGCTCATAACATAAACTCCTTTTCTGTATGAATTTGAATGTTATTATTTCTTATCGACAGTCACGGTACATAAGAAAAGAGCCCCTTATCAGGGCCCTTCAGGCTGCAAAAAATGATTTACGCTGTCATTTTCTGGTTTCAAAACCATTGGCAAAGGTACGCACAAATGAAAATAATAAATTTCTATTTGACTTTGCCAACAGAGAATCCCCCATTGGAGAAATCATAGTAGAAGAGGGAGGACTCTCCCTCTTCTAAGGTATAGTCACTTGTTCGAAAAAAGCAAGAGTCCTTACTGGAATATTTTTATCCTTCTGGAGAGGTGACATCTCCCCCTGATTCAGAAGATTCTGGTTCAGAAGGTTCTGGCACAGTTTCACTGGAAGACGGCGGCACAGAGGGTTCAGAAGATTCCGGCGTAGAAGAGATGGAGGGCGGTTCCGGCTCGCTAGTCTGTGACGAAGCTGGAGGAGTATAGCTGGAAGTTTCCGTGCTGTATTCTTCCTCCGATTCCTCTGGCTCTGTAACCGTTACCGAAAGTGTGGCAGTGACAGCAGGATTGGCTTTAGAGGTCACTGTAATTTCACATTCTCCTGATCCAACACCAGTAACCTCACCGTCAGCAGTGACCTGTGCGACATCAGTATCGTCGCATCTCCAAAGGACAGACTTGTCCTCCGCCGTTTCCGGCAGCACTGTAAGCTCCACTGAAACCGTTTCATCCACTTCTAAGGTAAGACTGGTTTCTGAAAGAGAAAGCTCGCTTACCATAGCGGGGTCAGCGGAGGGATCATAAATCGCCGTCTCCTGCTCTTTGCCCGCAGGAATATCTTCCTGAGAAGAACTCTGGCCGTGAATCTGCGCAAGATTTTTCTTCAATCCGTCCTGATAAAGTTCCTGTTCCCTGGTATCGGCAAATACACTCGGCAGAATCGCACAGCTGGCAATCAAGGCAGCCACCATTGCCAGCAGCAACAAAGAACGCAACCGATGTTTCGGCTTTGTGTCAGCAGTATGTATCACAATATCTGAATCTAAAAGAGAAATTTCTTCCTCAGCAGTCTCCGGTTTAGGAGCCGCAATACTATTCCAGCACCTTTCCTGTAAATCCACGGGAAGCTTTACCTCTTTTTCCGTATACTCCAAAAGCACTTTGGAAAGGTTCGGCACTCCCTCCAGCGGAAGAGGCGGAATAGGCTGATTTTTATTAAACACAGCCTTCATCCGAAGCAGAACCGCATTCTGTGTGGAATTGATAAAATAATTGACCCGCTTCTCAGAAGTACGCAGAACAGAAGCAATCTGTTTCACGTCAAAATTCAAAAAATAATAGAAATACAGGCAGATTTTTTCCTGAATTAACATCTGTCCGCTGATGTATGCCACCAAATCCTTAGACAAATTCGGATGTTCCAGCATCTTTTCCGGGATCACTTCCCTGACGGCAACGCTCTCCGCTGATACTTCATACATGTCAAAAAGCTTTGGATTGACCGAAAGCACCTGTTCAGCCAAAACCTGAGCCAGATTCTGGTATAAATTCTCAATCAGCTGAGAAGTCGAACGAAGCTTATCCAACTCCTCAAAGGTTTTTTGATAAGTTTTGCAGAAGGCATCTTTGGCATCTTCTTCATTTTGAAGAATCTGCATGGAAATAAAATAAAGATAAACGCCGGTTTTTTGATAAAGCAGATCAAAAAACTTCTTTTTATCAGAAGAATCAACCTGACGAGACATGAGAGCACTCCTTTATCAGTAAGTTTAAGACACTGAAACAAATCGCCCTTGCTATAAATCTGACAGGGCAAAATAACATTATTTTTCATTATACTACAAAAAAAGGAAACTGCAAATATCCTCTCTTTAAAATTTATCAAATCGGAAAAATAAATAAAATAACCCACTGATTCTCCCGCATTTTTTCTATTATTCTGTAAAAAATAAAATGAACTGTTTATGTAGATAACACCTGTTTTTTTGCGAATATTCGAACAAAACAAACGAGCTGGTAAACATTGACAGGAGACAAACAGAATAGTATACTTATATAGACATTGCGAATATCTATTTTTAATGATAGCCAAGTTTAGGAACGGACAGACCAACTGTTCCTAGTCAAAAAACAATTCTAAAACCATATTGTGGTTTTTGGAATCAAGCTGTATCTTATTGGCCGGAGGTGGCAAAACAGTATGGCGGCTCCGACTATATCAGTCATTATGGGGGTATATAACTGCCCGTCAGAACAAATGCTGAACGAGTGCATTTCATCAGTCTTATCCCAAAGCTTTTCGGACTTTGAATTTCTCATCTGCGACGATGGATCGGAAAATCAGACGTACCGGTGGCTTTTAGACGCCTCAAAAAAAGATTCCAGGATTCGGCTGCTGCGTCATTCCCAAAATATGGGCTTAGCGCAGACGCTCAATGATTTGATTTGTCTAGCAAAGGGAGAACTTTTATTTCGTCAGGATGTAGACGACCAATCTGCTCCCGGCCGATTTGAGGAACTTTTAAACGCTTGGAAAAGGCATCCGGAATGCGGCATTATTTCCAGCAATATCTTGTTGTTTGACGAAAATGGATTTTGGGGAAAGATGGACTATCCTGAATATCCAAGCCGTCAGGATTTTCTGTTCTGCGTCCCCTTTATGCATGGAGCTGTTTCCATGAAAAAATCCGCTGTGTTAAAGGTCGGCGGCTATTCTTCGGAAAAGCTTACCAGACGGACCGAGGACATTGATTTGTTTATGCGGATGTACGTAAGGGGAACCGTGGGATATACCGTGCAAAAGCCTCTTTATTATTACTTAGAGGACCGGGCAGCTCATCAGCGCCGCAAGTACCGGTACAAGGTAGATGAAGCGCGGGTCAAGTTCAGGGGGTATCGCGCTTTGGGGCTGATGCCCAAAGGAATCCTTTATGCGGTAAAGCCGTTGCTTGTGGGCTTGCTTCCCTATTCGGTGCTGAAGAAGCTAAAAGATGTGTATTATAAACGGAAACTAGATTAGGAGGCGCTTATTTTGAAAAAAGCGGTCGCTGATTTTATCAAATATTTTGACTTTCTCAAACAGATTGTTTTAAGAGATATTAAAAAGAAATACTATAAGTCTGTTTTGGGGGTATTATGGACGATTTTAAACCCGCTGTTTATGACGATTATCATTACGCTGGTCTTTTCTCATCTATTCAAAAGGAGTATTGACCATTACCCCATCTACTATCTTTGCGGCACCCTGCTCTTCAGCTTCAATTCCGGTTCTACCAGACAGGCCCTGCACAGCATGATTGTCAACAATGGTTTTCTGCGAAAAATCTATGTGCCGAAATATATGTTTTGTTTATCCACCATTTCGGTCAATTTTGTCGATCTGTTTTTCTCCTTACTCGTCCTGCTGGGCGCCATGCTGGTAACCGGCGTCCCCTTCACCTGGAAGCTGATCTATATTCCCGTGCCCATCTGTTTGACGGTACTGTTCACCATCGGTCTTTCTCTGGTCTTGAGCACCTACGGCGTCTTTTTCCGGGATTTAAACCATCTGTATGGCATTTTCGTCACTGCCTGGACCTATCTGACCCCTCTTTTTTACCCGGTTACGGCGATTCCGGAGCAGTTTCGGGTGCTTTACAATCTGAATCCCATGCATATCTATGTCACTATTATGAGGTCGCTGGTATTGGATGCGGAATGGCCATCAGTGTATATGTTGCTGCTGGGCACTCTGTATTCCGTGGTAATGCTGGCGATTGGAATTTTTGTTTTCCGGAAAAATCAGGACAAGTTTTTCCTTTATATTTAGTTTGGAAAGGTGTTAGGTAATGTCTGATCTGAGTGTTCGCGTAGAAGACGTTTCCATGATGTTCAATTTGAGCCGAAAAAAAGAGGAACGTTTTAAAGAATATTTTATCAATTTGATCAAAGGTGAATTGTTTTTTGATGAGTTCTGGGCCCTGCAGCATATCTCTTTTGAACTGCGTCAGGGGGAATCCATGGGATTTGTCGGGCTCAACGGCTCCGGAAAATCCACGCTCTTAAAATTGATTTCCGGAATTATGAAACCCACCAAGGGGAAAATTACCACCAAAGGCTCTATCGCTCCTCTGATTGAATTGGGCGGCGGCTTCGACCGGGATTTAACCGCAATAGAAAACATTTATCTCACTGGTGCGATGCACGGGCATAATAAGCAATTTCTCCGTTCCAGAGTGGAAGAGATTCTGGATTTTGCAGAGCTTCAGGAGTTTGCCAACGTTCCCCTGCGCAATTATTCTTCCGGTATGATTTCTCGTCTGGGATTTGCAATCGCCACCTTGGTGGAGGCTGATATTCTCATTGCCGACGAGGTGCTCTCTGTCGGAGACGCGCGCTTTCGCAAAAAATGTGAGGATCGTATGCAAAGCCTAATGAAAGAAGGCACCACTATCCTCTTTGTTTCCCATTCGGTGGAACAGGTAAGAAAAGTCTGTCAAAAGGCCCTGTGGCTGGAAAAAGGACAGATGAAGATGATCGGTTCCGCCGTAGACGTGACAAATGCGTATTCCCGCTCTTTGCGGGAAAAATAACCGGCCAGAGACTGACAAAGGGGGTTCGCGCATGAAACAGCTACTCAAAAAAGCAAAAGATCTTTTTTATGACATCATGGTGCGCCGGGTGCCGGAGATCCAACATTTTTATGAGGGATTTGTCGACAGCCACAAAGAGCAGCATCAAAAGGCACGCTTAAAATCATGGATGCTGCTACTTCGGTGTAACCTGCGGTATTATTTGTTTCATCGGCTTCCAGACGACAACTTAAAGAGAAGGGAAACAAAAAAACTCTATTTTAAAGGGAGTGAGTCCTCCCTCTCTCTGCGCCAGTCTCCTCAAGAGCTTGCCAAACTCCTTTCCGGTTATGATGTTGTCACCTTTGATTTATTTGATACCCTGGTATTCCGCCCTTTTAGAGCGCCCACAGACTTATTTTATCTAGTGGGGATGAAGCTGAATTACCTGAATTTTAAAAAGCTTCGAATCCTGGCAGAACAGGAAGTCAGAAAACAAAAATATGAAACACAGCATACCTATGAGGTCACCCTCCTGGAAATTTATACCTATATGGAACGATATATGGGAGTTGACGCACAAAAAGGAATAGAGACTGAAATCCAGACGGAAATAGAACTCTGCCAAGAGAACCCCTATCTCAAACAGGTCTACAACCTGCTGAAAAGTCAAGGGCAGAAAATGGCGGTGGTCTCCGATATGTATCTTCCCAAAACAGTGCTGCAAAGCATTTTAACTTCCTGCGGCTATCCTCAGTGGGAGGGGATTTTCGTTTCCTGCGAAGAATCCGTATCTAAACACGAGGGTGGGTTGTTCTCTCTGGTAAAACAGCATTTTGGTACGGAAAAAAGCTATATCCATTTGGGAGATCATCCCAAATCCGATGTAGAATCGGCCAAAAAGCAAGGATTTGAAGCAATCTATTATGAAAATATCGAAAAGGGGAACGTCTATCGACCGGACATGATGTCTCCGATCATCGGATCGGCTTACGCCGGAATTGTCAATGGAAAGCTGCACAATGGACTTAAATCTCTTTCGATTCCTTATGAATACGGTTATGTTTACGGTGGTCTTTTTGTGCTGGGATACTGTGAATTTATCCATCGTTCTTACCACAGTCATCAGCTGGACAAAATTTTATTTTTATCCAGAGACGGGGATATCCTCTCTAAGGTATATGAAAAAAGGTATCCTTCAGATCGGATAGAATATGTTTACTGGTCCAGGCTTGCCGCGGTAAAACTGGCGGCGAAAAAATATAAATACGACTATTTGGTAAGATTCCTGGATCATAACTGCCACAGAGGCATGAAGATTGGGCAGCTCATAGAAGGAATGGGACTGCAAACCATAGAAAGGGAAATCATCTCTCTTTCCGGTCTATCCTCCGAAGACGAGCTGACACCCCAAAATGTTCCAAAAATGAAAGAAGCTTTGATCGCCCTATGGGATCAAGTGCTTTTTTGCTATCAAGACGCTTTGAAAGGCGCTGAACGATATTATACAACAGTATTAGACGGTTGCTCCAAGGTATGCGCCGTAGATGTCGGCTGGGCTGGCAGCGGGGCCGCCGCGTTGTCCTATCTGGTTGAGGAAGAATGGAAGCTGCCTTGTCAGGTGTACGGTCTGCTTGCCGGCACCAATACGGTATTCAATCCAGATCCAGATGCCAGCGAGGGATTTCTCCAAAGCGGGCTAATGAAATCTTACCTCTATTCTGCGGCAAAAAATCGGGAATTTTATCTGACGCATAATCCGGGCAAAAAACATAATATCTATTTTGAAATGTTGGTGAGTTCTAATCAACGCAGTCTCAAAGGATTCGGCCTAAATGATGATGGCTCTGTTCGGATTGATTTTTCCGATCCAGAGCCCATTGGCGAACAACTCATCAATGAAATTCAACAGGGAATCCTCGATTTCGCTGAGGATTACAGTCGTATTTTTGCAAATGAGCCCGCTATGTTCGGCATTTCAGGCAACGACGCCTATGCACCGTTTCATCTGGCTGTATCCAATGGAGATGACTATTTTAATTTAGTGCTGAAAGAACTTAAATTCAAGGAAAATATCTTATAGGGGTTGAAGAACTTGAAAGGATTATGGAAGAAAGCAGCAATAGGCTTATTGACCGCGCTGATGTGTATTTATCTGGTTCCCGCCGCATATGGCGAACCGATCACTTTTGAATCCGGAGCTATTCCCAATGACTATTATGAAATTACCATTGGAGATGAGCGGGATTTAGGAGTAAATGACAGCGAAGAGGAATATGTGCGATATGAATCTTCCGATGATACGGTGGCTTCTGTAGATGAATATGGTACGGTAGAAGCCATAAAAGAAGGAACGGCCATTATCACCAGAAGAGGCCGAGAGGGTACTAGCACCTATCTGTTCAAGGTTGTGAAAGAAAGCCAGACAAAAATTAACGTTTCCGGAGTACTGTATACCGAGGAAAAAAGTCCGGCGGTCAATTATGTCGTTACCCTGCTCAAGGATGAAAACGCCTTGCAGCAGACTACCGACAGCAAGGGTGAGTTTCAATTTACCGATTTGGAGACTGGGGAATACCTGGTATTGATCCAGGACGAGACACAGGATCAAATTACCGCCAGCGGCAGAATCAGCCTGCTCAATGCTGATTTTCTGGAATTGCAAATGGCGGATGGCGGTATTTCAGCAAAATACAGCCGGGAAATCAAGATGCAGCAGATTACGCTCAGTGAAAAAGAGGCGGAGCTTTTTGAAGGCGAACAGCTTCAGTTGACCTGGACGCTCGTCCCTACTAATGTAACCGATCCTAATCTTCATTTCTACAGTTCTGACAGTTCTGTCGCTACGGTAGATGAAAACGGATACATTGTTGCCGAAAAAAAAGGAACCGCTTTGATTACCGCAGCCAGCACCGATGGAACCGTGGTGCAAAACTGTATGATAACCGTAAAGTCCGAATGGGGAAGTTTCATTGTAATTACACTGGAATTGGGGCTGATTATACTTGTCATTCTGGGCTTTTTCTTATTGACCAGATATGTGAATAAAAAATATAAGGGGAAAGCCTCTCTTGACAAAGAGATCTAAAAATCTTATTCTGTTAATAATCAGCAGACAACGTTTGTCGTAAATCTGCATTCATTTTAAACAATATTGATGGGTATTTTGGAAAGAAGAGATCGTATGAAACCCAATATTATCTTGATTATGACTGATGATCAAGGATACGGTGACCTATCCTGTATGGGAGCGAAGGACTTTGTTACCCCTAATATTGATCGTCTAGCGGAAAACGGATCACGTTTTACCAGTTTTTATTCTGCCAGCCCTGTCTGCTCTCCTTCCCGTGCTTCCTTACTTACAGGAAGATATCCCTATCGTGCTGGCGTACGTTCCATTTTGGCTGGCAGCAGAACTACAACCGGCTTAACGAATATTACACCAACGATTGCTTCCGCTGTTAAGAAGGAAGGCTATGATACCGCTGTCATTGGAAAATGGCATTTGGGACTGGAAGAAAAAGTCGTCCGCTGAAAAATGGATTTGATTATTTTTATGGTTTTATGGCTGGGTGTATCGATTACTATTCTCATATTTTTTACTGGGGACAGGCAAATGGTGTTGAACCGACCCATGATCTTTGGGAGAATGATCGAGAAATTTTTGAAAACGGAACTTATTTTACACAGGCTGTCACAGAGCGATCTGTCTCCTACATACGCCAAAAGGCAGCGGAAAATCAGCCATTTCTGTTGTATGTAGGATATAATGCTCCTCACTATCCCATGCATGCTCCACAAAAATATCTCGACCGGTTTCCCGATCTCTCCCCTGACAGGCGAATCATGGCCGCAATGCTTAGCGCAGTAGACGATGGAGTAGGTGAAATCATGGATGAGCTTTCCCGTACCGGACAGTTAGAAAATACCATTATTTATTTTCAAAGCGACAATGGTCCTTCTCGAGAATCCAGAAATTGGCTGGATGGTACTCCAGATCCTTATTACGGCGGTACTGCTGGTAAACTCAAGGGACATAAATTTTCTTTATTTGAGGGTGGGATCCGTGTTCCGGCTATCATAAGTTATCCTGCCAAACTGCCAAAAGGACAGGTCATCGAGGAACCCTGCTGTGCAATCGATATCTTTCCTACCTTGCTGCGGCTCATTGGAGCGGATTCTTCCGGTTATGAGGTGGACGGAAAAGATATCACGGATATGATTCAAGCGGGAGCGCCCTGTCCTCACGAAACGCTGTTTTGGGAAATGGGAGAACAGACCGCTGTAAGAAAAGGAGATTATAAACTGGTCCTCAACGGTCAGTTGGTAGAAACAGAACCTCCTATGGATCCAGTTTTTCTCAGCAATATAAAAGAAGATATGGGGGAAACCACTAATCTTGTCAAGATTTATCCGAAAGTGGCTGAAGAACTGACTCAAATAGCTCAAGAGTGGAGAAATCAAGTGGAACAGGAATGGCAGGCGGGAAAGGAACATTATATCCCGTCCCATTGTTAAGCCTTTTTTATTCTTTTCCACGAGGGATATAAACGGATTGTTTCTTTTCTTGTTCCTTTTAATCTGAAAGCACTACCCCAAACAATAGACATATTTTATCCGGGCAGGGAACGTTTTAATATTTTCCCTGCCCGTTTTTTAAGGTTTATTCCACCTAAAATTCATCTGGAATTCATAAAATATCTGTTGCTTTTTTCTTTTTGTTTTTTTATCATGATAATTAGTCTTCATAAAACAGAATCAATAAAGGAATGAGAGTAAATCGGGTATGCTTGAATTAAGAAATATTAAAAAGACCTACCATGTAGGCGAAATTGAAACCAAAGCCTTAGACGGGATTAGTGTTGCTTTCCGCGAAAAGGAATTCGTCGCCATTTTGGGCACTAGCGGTTCTGGAAAGACTACCTGCTTGAATATTATCGGCGGCTTAGACCGATATGACTCTGGTGATTTAAGGATTAAGGGAAAATCCACCAAGGACTTTAAGGACAAGGACTGGGATGCTTACCGCAACAACTCTGTGGGTTTTGTTTTCCAGAGTTACAACCTGATTATGCATCTGAGCATTGTGGCGAACGTAGAGCTTGGCATGACCTTAAGCGGTGTGTCTGCCGAAGAAAAGCACCAGCGGGCCTTGGAAGTACTGGAACAGGTGG
Source organism: uncultured Clostridia bacterium (assembly GCA_944382885.1). Taxonomy (GTDB): domain Bacteria; phylum Bacillota; class Clostridia; order Oscillospirales; family Ruminococcaceae; genus Massiliimalia. The sequence continues at coordinate 14,277 of CALWNT010000083.1, forward strand.
GATTAAAAGATCACCTCCACAAAAAGCCGAATCAGCTTTCCGGCGGACAGATGCAACGGGTCGCCATCGCCAGGGCTTTGGCAAATAATCCTGAAATTCTCCTCTGTGACGAGCCTACCGGAGCTTTGGACTCCGCTACCAGCATCCAGATTATGGATCTGATAAAAGAGGTGGCGAAAGACCGCTTGGTAATTATGGTAACCCATAATCCCGAGCTTGCCAAAACATACGCCGACCGGATCATCCAGTTCCAGGATGGTAAAATCATCTCTGACAGTCATCCCCATCAGGAACGGCCAAAAAAAGATCAGTTTAAGCTCAAGAAAACCAGCATGAGTTTTTTTACCGCTTTGCGGCTCTCTTTCAATAACATCCGGACCAAAAAAGGACGTACCTTTCTCACAGCCTTTGCCTCCAGCATCGGCATCATCGGTATCGCGGTAATTTTAAGCCTTTCCTCCGGCTTTCAGACTCAGATAGATGAATTTCAGCAAAACGCCATGTCCGAATTTCCCATTTTGATTTCCCAAGCCTCTACACAGATGGATATGGAAACCATGATGCAATATTCTCAAGAAATGCAGGATCGTATGGAAGGGGCAGGAGTGTATTCTGATAAACAGGAAATCTATCTCTACAGTTCCGATGCCAGTCAGATGATACACGAAAACAAATTCACTGATGAATTTATGAACCATTTGGAAAGTATTTCACCGGATATTTGCAGTGGGATCAGCTATACCAGATTGGTCAACATGAATTTGCTGCGTAAAACCGATGACGGTGTTCAGCCGGTGACTTTCTCCAGCGAAGCATCCTCTTCTAACTCTATGGCTTCCAGCGCTAGTCAGATGGGTATTTCTGTTTTTCCAGAAGAATTGAAAGAGGGAAACGGTTCCTATCTCACTAATAATTATGATGTATTGGCCGGCAGTTACCCTAAAGAGACTACCGATCTGGTTTTAGTAATTGACACGAATAACCGTTTAGATACTTCAGTTTTAGAAAATCTTGGCTTTGATACCACCGATCTGGAAACCATCAGCTTTGATGAAATTGTAGGCACAGAGCTCAAACTGATTCCCAATAATGACTATTATCAGCAGACAGAATATGGCACCTTCCTTCCAGGTCAGGATTATGATTCCATGTATGAATCGGAAAATGCCGTTACCCTAACCATTTGCGGCATCGTCCGCCAAAAGGAGGGCACCAGTTTTGGTCTGCTTTCCTCCGGCATTGCCTACAGTGACAGCCTGTCCGAGCTTGTGCTTTCTACTGCTTTAGATTCTGATATCGTAAAGGCGCAGCAGGAAAGCGATGTCAACGTGATGACGGGGGAGCAATTGGATGAAACTGGAAAGCAGCAGATTTTATCCTATTTGGGCGGAGATTCTACCCCTTATATGATTATGGTTTATCCATTAAATTTTGAGGCAAAAGATCAGGTAACCGCCTATCTGGATGAATACAACGAAGGCAAAGAATTGGAGGATCAGGTCATTTATACTGACCTTGCGGAAACCATGTCTGAAATGACAAACGGAATTATGGACGGTATCACCATTGTTTTGATCGCCTTTGCGGGAATCTCTTTAGTAGTCAGCTTGATTATGATTTGTATTATCACTTACACTTCTGTATTGGAACGGACCAAAGAAATCGGAATCCTGCGGGCGTTGGGTGCGCGAAAAAAGGATATTACCCGGGTGTTCGACGCGGAGACCTGCATTCTGGGAGTATTCTCCGGAATCTTAGGCGTGGTAATTGCGTGGCTGCTGACCTTCCCGGTCAACAGCATCCTCTACGGTCTTACCGAACTGGAAGGAGTTGCCCATTTGCAGTTGGTTCATGCGGTGCTGCTAGTAGCAATCAGCACCATTCTCACCGTATTGGGCGGACATATTCCTTCTAAAATGGCTTCCAGAAAAGATGCTGTCGAAGCGCTTCGCTCCGAATAACAAAGCGTTTAAAATGAAGAAGGATGTTTCCCTTGAAACATCCTTCTTCATTTTTATCTACTTTGGTAGTAAACAGAAATTTATCTTTTATAAAAATGACTTTTTCCTATAACTTTCTTTCAGTGAAAAAAGGGAGCTTTGCGGGGAATCGCCCCGCACGCGACCTACTTTTGATGTCCAAAAGTAGGCAAAAGG
>CALWNT010000084.1 GCA_944382885.1 uncultured Clostridia bacterium
GGAAATCCGGTGGCTTGCGCCGGGGCGAATGTCTGCGTAGATACCATCGCTTCAGAGGACTTTTTAAAGGAAGTACAGGAGAAAGCGGACTATATCCGTGAGAAGCTTTCAAAAGTTGAAGAAGTAAAATCCGTTTCCGGGCTGGGAATGATGATTGGTTTAGAGCTGAAAGGAAAATCTGCGAAAGATGTGGCGGTAGAGTGCTTAAAGCAGGGGTTGATGGTATTGACAGCTAAAACCAGAGTGCGTTTGCTGCCTCCACTGAATATCAGCTATGAAGAAATCGATAAGGGTCTTGGGATTTTGATTGCGGTATTAAACCAGTAAGAAGGAGGCTAAGAAAGTATGAAACATTTATTGAAAATGCTCGATCTTTCCAAAGAAGAAATTATAGGAATTTTGAATCTGGCGGATCAGTTAAAATATGAACAGAAGCACGGCATCAAGCATCCAAGATTGCAGGGAAAAACCCTTGGGATGATTTTTCAGAAGTCCTCCACTCGTACCAGAGTCTCCTTTGAAGTAGGGATGTATCAGCTGGGAGGAAGCGCTTTATTTTTAAGCTCTCACGATTTGCAGATTGGAAGAGGGGAACCGGTACAGGATACGGCAAGGGTACTTTCCCGGTTTCTGGACGGTATTATGATCCGTACCTATGCGCAGCAGGAGGTAGAGGATCTGGCGAAATACGGTTCCATTCCGGTCATTAACGGTTTGACTGATTTCTGTCATCCCTGTCAGGTGCTGGCGGATCTGATGACTATTCGGGAATACAAAGGCAGTTTTGACGGGCTGAAGATGTGCTATATCGGAGATGGAAACAATATGGCCAATTCCCTGATCGTTGGGGGATTGAAAGTGGGAATGAAGGTATCTATCGCCTGCCCGAAGGATTATCAGCCGGACGCTCAGATCCTTGCATTTACAGAAGACTATCCCGGAAAGTTCCAAATGACAGATAACGTACTGGAAGCGGCAAAGGATGCTGATGTATTGCTGACAGACGTTTGGGCTTCTATGGGACAGGAAGAGGAAAAAGCACTGCGTGAGAAAGTGTTCGATGGATACCAGATCAACGCTGAGGTGGTAGCGGCGGCAAAGAGAGATGTAATGGTGCTTCATTGTCTGCCTGCTCACCGGGGAGAAGAAATCACCGCCGATGTGCTGGAAGCCCATGCCGATGAAATTTTTGATGAGGCAGAGAATCGGCTCCATGCGCAGAAGGCCGTATTGGTCAAGGTGATGGGAGGAAATCAGTAAAAAGAAACCCCATTTTTTATTTCATTGCCGCCGGGGCAATCCGGCGGCAATCTGTTTTTCTCTGGAGAATCAGGAAAAATGGAAATCCGAGGTACTATTTTAGGGAGGATTTTTCATATAGTTTGTTAGGCGCCGGCATAATGCGGGCAGAAATGTTATAAGGAAAGAGAGGAGAAATCCAATGAGGGGGACCAAGCGGGGAATCTCACTGGCCTTGTCTGTTTTGATGATGCTTGTGACAGTAACGACAGCATTTGGAGAAGAACAATCTGGAGAAAATGCCGCCAGCGCACCTGGGATGCACGGGAAATCGGCAGTATTGATGGAATATGAAACAGGCACGGTGCTGTTTGAACAAAATAAGGATGAGGCCTTGCCGCCTGCATCGGTGACAAAAATCATGACGATGGCTTTGGTGCTGGAGCAGGTGGAAGCGGGCACCATCAAAATGGAGGATATGGTGACTACCTCGGAGAATGCCCGGCACATGGGTGGAACCAAAATCTATCTGGAAACCGGGGAGCAGATGAGCGTTTATGAGATGATGATGTCAGTTGCTGTGGCTTCTGCCAACGATGCTGCTGTGGCTTTGGGTGAACATGTCGCCGGCGGAAGCGAAGAAGCCTTCGTGGAAATGATGAATGCGAAGGCCAAGGAACTGGGGATGGAGAATACTACGTTTCAAAATCCTTCCGGCTTGCCGGACGACGGTCATCTGACTTCTGCTTATGACATTGCGCTGATGTCCAGATACCTGCTTTCCTTTGATCAGGCGCAGGAATTTATTGCCACGAATATCTATCCCATCCGGGAGGGAGAACGGGAATATAAAATGCGCAATTCCAATGAGTTGATTCGAAGCTATGAAGGCTGTATTGGCATTAAAACCGGTTATACTGCCGACGCGGGTTATTGCTTGAGCGCTGCCGCCACCAGAGACGGACTTACTCTGATCGCGGTTGTAATGGGAGTGGATCAGGCCAAGGTGCGCAACGAAGACTGTGAAGCGCTTTTAGATTATGGCTTTGCCAATTTTGATTTGTTTCGACCGACCGCGGACCCGGTGACAGTAGATCCGATTCCGGTTTCCAGAGGGGCTGAACGGACGGTAGAAGTGGAAGTTCCGGAAATCACTTTACCGGCGAAAGTAGTAAAGAAAGGGCAGACGCCTACGGTAGAGCAGAAAGTGACGGTGGATGAAAAGCTCCACGCACCGGTGCTCAAGGGCCAGAAAGTAGGCGAGGTGTCCTTCACTATCGATGGGGAAGAATTGGCTACCTTTGATCTGACGGTAAAGCAAGGAGTAGAAAAGAGAGGTTTTCTGGTTTCTTTCCGGATGCTTTTAAAGGCGATTTTCGGATAAGAAAGAGTTTGGCAAACAGAAATTTATGTTTCAGAACCAAACGGTTCTGGATTCCCTTTTTGGGGACAGCTGTCTCCAAATGTTTTGCCGGGCGTTTCACCCCGGCGCCCCGACTTCCTTTTGATCCACGTCAAAAGGAAGCAAAAACGTGCCCCTCGCCGGGGAGGCTGTACGAATCTATAAAGTGTTCTTCTATTGATATGAGAAGGAAAAATTCAGTTTATCGCTTGTGCTGAAGGGCGTTTTGGAAGAAACCAACATTTTCCGTTGTACTTCGTTAGGAGCCAACTTTTAAGACCCACTCCAAGCCTTCACGGCGTTTGAGTGAAGCTCTTTTGCCTACTTTTGAGCGAGCAAAAGTAGGCCGCGTGCGGGGCGGCTCCCCGCATAGCTTTTTTCTTTCTCCGAAAGGAAGGTATAGGGAAAATCATTTTAAAATAGAACTATAAATTTCTATTTCTCCAATTTCTCAAATGACTGATTGAGCAGGAAGTTCCGCAAAATATAGCGGAGCTTCCTGCCGCTTTTTGGGGGTGCCAATCGTGAAGCATGAAAAGAATGCAAAATGAGAAAAAATAGTTGGTATTTTTTCTCATTTGCTGGTATGATGGGACTAGTACAGCAATTACCGCTGAGACTTTGAGGTCGCGGAAGGCGGTGTTCTGCTTTCATGGGAAGGAGTTCGAAAAATGCAAATACAGAAAAATCAAAAGACGGGACATTGGATTTGGCTGAGAGAAGACCTTTTTCCACAGCTGCAAAATACTTTTTGCTGTCATGCCTCTCAAAAAGAGGGCTTTTCCTATGGAATGGCGGAATTTCAGAAGAAATTGGCTTTAAAAAAGCCGGGTGTTCAAGCTGAAATTCGGGTATCCGGGGATACCTTTTTCCGACTTTGGCTGAACGATGAATTTGTTGGAAAAGGTCCGGTTTGCGGTGGCGGAGATTTTTTGCCGACGGAACAATTGACTCGATACTATGTCAATCGCTATCAGGTGCCGATAAAGAGACAGGAGCTGTCCTTTTTTGCTCAGGTTCAGCTCTCTCCGGTCGTGCTGACCGATTATTCCAGAGGCCACGGCGGATTTATGCTGAGTTGTGTTGTGACTTATGCGGACGGAACCTGCGAGGAGTTCCACACAGATGAAAGCTGGCTGGGAAGGGTCAATTATCGCTATACGAAGCCCTATCAGTTTGACAACAGGCTCGGATCGTCCGCGTGGGAACCTGCTGTTTTGACAGAGGATATCTGGCAGGCGGAGGACGCGCCAATTCCTATGCTGGAGGAACAGGAGATCGCGCCTTTCGAGAACGGGGAAATTTCTGTGGCGCCTCATTCGAAAGAGCGTTATATCGTTCCATTCTCAAAAATTTATTCGGGTTATGTGAAGCTGTCTATTCTCTCTAGTGGAAGCTGTTCGATTCGGGTGCGGTGCTGTGAAGTGGAAAATGGGGCGGCAACGGAAGAAGAAATTCTGACAGATACCTCTCTGGAATACCGGAGCTTTCAGTTCCACAGCATTGGGCTTTATGAGCTTACAGTGGAAAACAACAGCGCAGAGACAGTGAAAATCATCCCCTCTTTGATTTTTTCCTGTTATCCGGTGGAAACAGAGGGAAGCTTCCAGTGCAGCGATCAGGAACTGGAAAAGGTTTATGAAGTCTGCAAATGGACCCTTCGAATCTGCCGGCAGACCCTTCACCTGGACAGCCCCCGCCATCAGGAGCCCCTTGCGTGTACCGGAGACTATTATATTGAAAGCCTGATGACCGCCTTTTGTTTTGGGGATATGCGCTTAGCGGCCCTTGACGTGCAGCGTACCGCCGATCTGCTGGTACAGCAGAAGGGGAGGCTTTTTCACACCAGCTACAGTCTGATCTGGGTACAGATGCTCTACGATGTCTATCGTTATACCGGAGATCAAAAACTGCTGGCTTCCTGCAAAGAGGCGCTTACTGTTTTGTTGGAACGGTTTCAGGGATACCTGGGGGACAACGGCGTTTTGGAGCATGCGCCGGACTATATGTTTGTTGACTGGATGGTAGTGGAAGGGTACTCTCTCCATCATCCGCCCAAAGCGCTGGGACAGACCTGCCTGAATGCCTTTTACCACGGGGCGTTAAAGACGGCGCAGAAAATTTGCTTGGTGCTGGGGGATACCGTGACGGCGGAATGCTATGAGAAACGGGCCGAGCGGTTAAAGGAAGCTTGTGAAAAGCTGTTTTTTGACCAGGAAAGAGGACTTTACTTTGACGGCCTTACGACTCCCAGCGAGACGAATGAATGGCTGCCGGAGAATATTGAGATCAAACATTTTTCCAAGCACAGCAATATTTTGGCGGTGCTGTACGGCCTGTGCGAAGGCGGACGTGCGGTGTCGATGATGGAGCAGGTCGTGCAGGACAGCACGCTCACCGATTGTCAGCCCTATTTCATGCATTTTTATTTGGAAGCGCTGAAAAAAGCAGGACTCTTTTCCAAATATGGCATGTCCCTGCTGGGAAAATGGAAGGAAGTCGTTAGAAACTGCGACAAGGGCCTGCAGGAGGGCTGGTATCTGCCGGAGGAAGGGTATTCCTTTGATTACAGCCATGCCTGGGGAGGTACGCCGGCGTATCAGCTTCCTTGCGCTTTGCTGGGCTTTCAGATGGAAGAAGCGGGCTTTCGCAAGATTTCCCTCCATCCTCAGCTTTTTGGACTCTCTTCAGCAAAGATCGCCATGCCTACTCCTTACGGCATGATTACCTGCAAAATGGAGAAGGGAAAGCAGCCTGAGCTTTCCGTGCCGTCAGAAATTCCATACTTTTTGAGACAGGAATAGCGTCAATAGAAAACGGGATTACTTGAGTAGAGTGGGAGAAAACGATGTGAAATTTTCCGGAAGACACCACGCCGGCGGTGCTTACTGCCGAACAGCATATCAAAAGTGGGCATGGAAACGACAGGCTTCGGCTGCCGAAAACAGCGGTTTTATTTTATATGCATGGGGGAGAAAGATATGTACAGCAAAATTATCAGACGAAATTGCTGACAGAAAAATTCCCCCGCTTTTTAGCAGCCTGCCCGGTTTATCAGCTCCAGGAATCCAATGAGCTGTGCTTTTTGGACGGAGGGCGTGGTGCGCCGCAGGCAGTTGATACTTTGGAAACACTTGCTGCTTTCGGAATTCAAAATGTCGTTTCTGTTGGAATGTTTGGAACGTTTGGGGAAGAGATAGAAAGCGGGGATATTGTTATTCCTCATAAAGCGTTTGTAGAGGAAGGAACGTCGTTGCACTATTATCGCACGATTGAGTATGCGGCCCCTCATTCGATTCTGCATCAAAGAGCAATCAATCAAATTGAGAAAGCTAAGGTCCTACCTATCGTTTCAACGGATGCGGTGTATAGACAGACTTTTTTCAAAGAAAATCTTTGGAGGGAAAAAGGAATAGTTGGCGTGGATATGGAGACATCGGCGTTATACAGCGTTGGTGCTTATTTAGGGGTAAAAGTGGTATCGATCCTGATCGCTTCAGACAAGCATCCCATGAGGGAAAATAGTCCCTCTTGGAAATGGACGATGACAGAGAAGGTCCGGAATCGATTTTTTGAAACGTGTTTAGAATTTGCCAAATCATTGTAACTGCCTGTTTCTGCTTTTGGTATATGAAAGGAAATCGAAAGAAATTTTTGGAATTCATAGAAAATTTGGATAACTTGACAAAAAGATTCACAATTTTCTTACAGGATATTATTAAAAAAAGAGACAACCGGGCTTGAAAAATAGGTTGATTTATAGTACAATATTCTCATAAGTTAGTTGTATGACATAAAAATAACAAGATGGGGGAACACCTATGGCAATTCGATTAAATGATAACTATTTGGCGCCTTTTGTATCACCCAATGAGATCAAAGGCTTACAGCCGCTGATTGAAGCGGCGCACCGTGAACTTCATGAAAAAAGCGGTTTGGGCAATGACTTTTTGGGTTGGGTAGACCTTCCGACGAATTATGATAAGGAAGAAGCGAGCAGAATCATCAAAGCCGCGGAAAAAATCAAATCTGATTCTCAGATTCTCATTGTAATTGGAATCGGCGGCTCCTATTTAGGGGCTCGGGCAGCGATTGAACTGCTGCGTTCTCCGTTTTACAATAACCTGAAGAAAGATACCCCGGATATTTATTTTGTCGGGAATAATATCAATCCCACTTACTTAAATGAAGTGTTGTCTATCTGTGACGGAAAGGATTTTTCCGTCAATGTGATTTCCAAATCCGGGACGACTACCGAACCGGCATTGGCGTTCCGGGTATTCCGTGAGCTGCTGGAACAGAAATACGGTGCGGAAGAAGCCAGAAAACGAATTTACGCGACAACGGATAAGGCGAAAGGAACCTTAAAGGAACTTGCGGACAAGGAAGGATATGAATCCTTTGTCATTCCGGATGATGTGGGAGGACGTTTTTCCGTTCTGACTGCGGTAGGTTTGCTGCCGATTGCTGTCAGCGGCTGTGATATTTTAAAAATCATGGAAGGCGCGAAAAAGGCTCAGGATGCACTTTGCAGCACCAATCTGGAAGAGAACGACTGCTACAAATATGTGGCGTACCGCACGGCTCTTCACGCAAAAGGAAAAGCGGTGGAAATGCTCGTCAGCTATGATCCGGCTTTTGCCATGATGAACGAGTGGTTTAAACAGCTGTTTGGGGAAAGCGAAGGAAAAGACGGAAAAGGGATTTTCCCGGCTTCCGCCATTTTCTCTACCGATCTGCATTCTTTAGGACAGTTCATTCAGGATGGTTCTAAAATTTTATTTGAAACAGTTGTGGATATTCAAAAGCCAAAGCAGGATTTCTTTGTCAAGGATGATCCCAATAATCTGGATGGGTTAAATTTCTTGTCGAATCAGGAAATGTCCATTGTCAATCGCCGTGCTTTTGAAGGCACCGTAATTGCCCATGCCGAGGGTGGCACTCCCAATATTGTATTGGAGATGCCGGAAATCAATGAAGAGGAATTCGGTTATCTGGTGTATTTCTTTGAGAAAGCATGCGGAATCTCCGGTTATCTTTTAGGTGTGAATCCCTTTGACCAGCCGGGTGTAGAGGCATATAAGAAGAATATGTTCGCTTTGCTGGGAAAACCCGGCTATGAAGCGGAAAGAGAAGCATTGGCGGCAAAATTAAAATAGTGTCATAAATGCAAAAGCATTGAAAGTCAGTTCCCAATAAAAATTGGGGCTGTGCATAGGAGGAGTTATTATGATTAAACTGATCGTAGGAAGCAAAGGCGCTGGAAAAACAAAAATTTTAATCGACCAGGTCAACAAAGCGGCAAAGACTACAAACGGTAGTGTTGTTTGTATTGAAAAGGCGATGAATCTGCAATTTGAGATCGTTCCTTCTGTAAGACTGATTCATGCAGATGAATACGATATTAAGGGCTTTGATGTATTTTATGGTTTCCTGTCCGGCGTACTGGCTGGCAACTACGACATTAAGGATTTATTTGTCGACGGTATTCTGAGAATCGGCGGCGAAGTGAAAGATTTGGAAGGATTTGCAGACTTAGTAGAACGGGTAGAGAAATTAGTAAAAGACGAAGTAACTGTTACCTTTACTGTTTCCACTGATGTAGATAACATTCCGGAACGGATCAAGAAGTATTTATAATCAAACAGATTGGGACGTTTTATAATGTCATGTTGGGCGGCAGGCGATGGGTCTGCCGCCATTTTTATATTTGTAATCAATTTCTGTTTATCAGCCAATTGAAAAAAGAGGTGTCAACTTTGGCAAAAGCAGCAGCAAAGACCAATGCCATGCGGATTTTGGAGCAGAAAAAAATAGATTTTATTTCCCATACCTATGACCACAGCGATGGGAAAATTGACGGAGCGGCAGTAGCACAGAAGATGGGGCAATCGCCGCAAACGGTATTTAAAACCCTTGTCACCATAGGGCACAGCAAAAATTATTATGTATTTGTGATTCCGGTGACATCAGAGCTTCATCTGAAAAATGCGGCTAAGGCCGTGGGAGAAAAATCGATAGAGATGATCCCAGTGAAGGAAATCAACCGGGTAACCGGCTATATCAGGGGCGGCTGTTCCCCAATCGGGATGAAAAAGCAGTATGTCACCGTTTTGGATGAAAGCTGTCTGAATCTTCCGAAAATGATTGTCAGCGGGGGAAAGATCGGTTTTCAGATCGAGCTGGAGCCGAAGGATCTGATTGCTGTCTGTGACGCGCGGACGGCGCAGTTGACGCAATAGAGAGGACATCAATCAAAGGGAAAGTTTCGAAAAATCCGGAAATAACAGTTGAAATACAAACGGGTTTGTGGTAAAATAATTAAAGCTATCAATAGTTTTTTAGATTGATCTGGAGGTTAGTGGAATGAATCCATTTGAAATCATAGGCGGAGTAATCTTGTTGATTGCCAGCATTATCATTATTGCAGTTGTCATGTTGCAGGAATCCAAACAGGCGAATGGAATGAACGCGGTAACCGGTTCTACTGATACTTATATTGGCAGAAATGGAAACAGAACAAAAGATGCCTTTTACGCCAAATTGACAAAGATTTTAGCAATTGCATTTTTTGTACTGGCAATTGTTTTGAATCTGGTTGTCAGATTTGTGAAGTAAGAAAAAGCTCTGCGCTAATACAACGCAGAGCTTTTTTGTTTCTGATAGGCTTTTGTATGGAATAAAAAAATACGCAGAAAATAGAAAATAAAAAGGAGAAAAGATAAATGAACGAACTGGCCAGCAGAATTATGGTCGTATTGCAAAAACAGGGAAAAAAGGGAATCCATTTTAAGGATTTAACCAAGAAGCTTAAAATAAAATCAAAGCATTTGAAAGAGTTCCGCCTGACCTTGGAGGAATTGATCGACCGTGGAGAGGTCATCGAAAAGAAATCCAAGTTAATGGCGTCTTCTTCCTTTGGCTTTTTACCGGCACAGATCACCCGGGTAAATAAAACCTTTGGTTTTGCAAAATTATTGGAGGAAGAAACGGAATATTTTATTCCCGGCAAATTTTTACTGGGCGCATTACCCGGAGACCGGGTGCTTTTAAAGCGGATTCCGGGCCGGGGAGATTCCCCGGAAGGGGAAGTGGTAAAGCTTACCGCCAAAGGAGACGGAGAATTTACCGGAAAAATCGTGATGGAAAATGGGGAATATTATGTCCTCCCCGACAGCCTGATTAAAGAAAAGCTGCGCCTAGTGAAACACGGCCTCAATGGGGCGAAGGAAGGGGAAAAGGTACTGGCGCGGGTCGCTTATCGGGGAAAACGGCACAGCGAGCATAAGGCTCAGGTACTGTCCTCTTATGGAGATGCGGATACCGCCTACTCCTGCGCCCAGGCGGTATTGGAGCTGCACGGCGTTTCGAAGGAATTTCCCCTTGCCGTGTTGGATAAGGCGGAATACCTCCAAAAGAGAGGAATCAAAAGCGGTGATTATCTGATGCGTGAGGATCTGAGAAACGACATCATCTTCACCATCGACGGAGCGGATTCGATGGATTTGGACGACGCTGTATCCTTAACGAAGCTGGGAGATTCCTATCAGCTGGGGGTGCATATTGCAGATGTTTCCCATTATGTACTGTACCAAAGTGAGATCGATCAAGAAGCGTTTTTCAGGGGCACCAGCATTTACTATGCCGATCAGGTGATTCCCATGCTCCCCAAAGCGCTGTCCAACGGGATCTGTTCTTTAAATCCCGGCGAGGACCGGTTGGCTTTCTCCGCGTTGATGACGCTGGATTTGGAAGGGAATTTGATTGATTTCGATTTTCAAAAAACAGTGATCCGTTCCAGAGTCAAGGGCGTTTACGATGAGGTCAACGCATTGTTTGCCGGGACGGCGGATCAGGAAATAGAGGGAAAATATGCCCAGGTGAAGGATTCCCTGATGCTGATGAAGGAATTGGCCTTATTACGGATGGAAAAGAAAAAACAACGGGGCGCGCCGGAGATTGTCACTCATGAAAGCAAGATCATTGTGGGAAAAGACGGTAAGGCGGCGGATGTGAAACTCCGTCAGAGCGGACTTGCAGAGAATTTGATTGAGGAATTCATGCTGCTGGCAAATGAGGCGGCGGCAATGGCTGGAAAGCTCAAGAGCCTGCCCTTTGTATACCGGGTACACGAACCGCCTGCGCCGGAAAAGGTAGAGCGTTTAAACGAGACTCTGCGTCTGTTAGGCTTACAGACCAGAGAATTAAAGCCGAATGTAAAACCCAAGGCATTGGCGGAAATATTGGAAAAATCAAAGGGGACGCCCATTGATTCAGTGGTCAACATCCAGGTGCTGCGCTCTATGTCCAAGGCAAAATACTCGGAAAATCCCTTGGGGCACTATGGACTGGCGCTGGAAAACTACGCCCATTTCACCTCGCCAATCCGCCGGTATCCAGACCTTATGGTGCATCGGGTGCTATCGGAGCTGCTTTTCGGAAAATCTCCGGAAGAACTTCAGCGGCGGTATGGAAAATATGTGGTGAAGGCCGCCACACAGTCCACACAGACAGAAATAGACGCCATGACCATTGAGCGGGAATGTGAGGACTGTTATAAAGCGGAATATATGAAACCGCATTTAGGAGAGACTTTCGACGGAGTGATTTCTTCCGTTGCCCGCCACGGGATTTATGTAGAGCTTCCCAATACGGTAGAAGGGCTGATTCGTGTAGAGGATCTTCCTGACGGGGAATATTTCTTCGATGAAGTCATGACCTATACGAACCTCACTACAGGAAAGAAATTTAAAATCGGGGACCCCATCCGGGTAGTCTGTTCCGCCTGCGACGTAAACAGCGGAAATATTGATTTTGTTCCGGCAAAGGCAGAGCGGGAGAAATAAAAAGAGAACGGCAGTCGGACAAATTGCCGTTGCCCTGAATTTGAAAAAGAAAGTGTTGGTGAAAAGAATGAAGCTGATCTCCTGGAACGTCAACGGCCTTCGGGCCTGTTTGGGAAAAGGATTCGGGGATTTTTTCGAAAAAGAGCAGGCGGATATTTTCTGCCTTCAGGAAACCAAAATGCAGGAGGGACAGACCGAGTATCCCTTTGAAGGCTATTATCAGTATTGGAACAGCGCGGTAAAAAAGGGATATTCCGGAACGGCTGTCTTTACAAAGGAAAAACCTCTGTCTGTGTCTTATGACATCGGCAGAGAGGAGCATACTGGGGAAGGAAGGGTCATTACCGTAGAAATGGAACAGTTCTATCTGGTAAATGTTTACACCCCTAATTCTCAGCGGGGATTGACCCGTCTGGAATACCGCATGGATTGGGAGGACGCCTTTCGGGAATATGTTTCTTCTCTGGATCAGAAAAAGCCTGTCATCATCTGCGGGGATATGAACGTAGCCCATGAGGAAATCGACCTTAAAAATCCCAAAACCAACCGGAAAAACGCCGGCTTTACCCAGGAAGAACGGGATAAAATGACCGCTTTGCTGGAAAGCGGGTTTATCGACAGCTTTCGGTATTTCTATCCGGATGTGACGGGCGCGTATTCCTGGTGGTCTTATTTGTATCATGCCAGAGAAAATAACGCCGGATGGCGGATCGACTATTTTCTGGTATCTGAACGGCTGAAAGAGAAGATGGAGGACAGCCTGATTTACAGCCAGGTATTTGGAAGCGATCACTGCCCAGTAGCGCTCCTTTTGTCAAAGTGATAATCCGTTAAAGTACCATTTTTCTTCCGAATCTCCACACTTTTTGTAAAACCGGCAGAGGGAGTTAAAAACTTGCCGCATCGGGGCAGAGTCCGGACAAACTAAGGGAAGAGCCATCTTTGAGCTGGCGCGGTGGAGCTTTTGCTTTTCTGTTTGCCTTGCAGGAATTTTTGGAATTGTTTTAAAAAATTGCAAAAGAGATATTAAAATCCCGTTAAATCCGTTTAATTTGCAGGAGAAATAGGAATAACTTGCAAAACTCATTGACAGGACTTGGATTCTGTGTTATATTATATCCCAGAGAAAGAGAAGACTAACCAAAGTTCTGCTCTTTACAGGAAACCGTTTGACAAATTTTTGTTGCAGAATTTGGCGGTGAGAAAGGATTGGATACAAGATGATAAAAGCAGTTGTGGTAGGTTATGGAAATATTGGACAATATGTAGTGGAAGCTTTAAAAGAATCTCCGGATTTTGAAATTGCAGGCTTGGTGAGAAGAAGCGTGCCAAGTGAACTTCCAGCAGAGCTTGCGGGGATTCAGGTAGTGGACGATGTGAACAAACTGACGGTAAAACCGGACGTCGCGATTCTGTGTACGCCTACCAGAAGTGTACCGGAAGAAGCGAAAAAATATCTTGCGCTGGGAATCAATACCGTGGATAGCTTTGACATCCATACCCAGATCTATGATTTGAAAACAGAGCTGGATGCGGCCGCAAAAGAACACGGCAAGGTTTCTGTGATTTCCGCTGGATGGGACCCAGGTTCTGACTCTGTGGTCAGAGCGCTGATGCTTTCCTGTGCGCCGAAGGGAATTACCTACACGAACTTCGGTCCGGGCATGAGCATGGGTCATACCGTTGCTGTAAAGGGCATCGAAGGGGTAAACGCCGCATTGTCTATGACCATTCCTCTGGGAACCGGCGTTCACAGAAGAATGGTATACATCGAATTAAAAGACGGCTACACCTATGAAGACGTATCCGCAAGAATCAAAGCGGACCCCTATTTTGCACACGATGAAACCCATGTAATCGCGGTAGACTGTGTAGAGGATCTGCTGGACAGAGGTCATGGAGTAAACATGACCAGAAAGGGTGTTTCCGGCAAAACCCAGAATCAGCTTTTAGAATTCAATATGAAGATCAATAATCCGGCCCTAACGGCTCAGAATCTGGTGAACGTAGCGCGAGCCAGCATGAAACAGGCTCCGGGAGCATATACCATGATCGAAATCCCGGTCATTGATCTGCTGCCGGGCGACAAGGAAAAGCTGATCAGAGATTTAGTATAATAGACTCATTACGCGTCATAGATAAATTCCCGGAACGGATCTATTCCCTGTTCCGGGAATTGTTACTAAACAAAGGAGAAGAAAGGGAAAATGGAATTTATCCCAAAAGATAAAATCAAAGTGCTGAAGGCTGATTTTCAGGATTCTCACCAGCTTTTGTGGGGTGAGAATTCGAATTCCCAGCGGATAACCATTACAAAGGTCTTCGTTCATCCAGGCAAGGTGAATGGGAGACACCAGCATCCCCACTCCGAACAGATTTGGGTGGCTCTTTCCGGAAAAGGCACGCTTCTGCTAGACGGTGACAAAACAATGTCTTTTGAAGCGGGAGATGTCGTTCGCTTTGAGGAGGGGGATACTCACGGGATTTTCAATGACAGCGACGAGGAGTTTTGTTATCTTTCCGTTACCGCGCCGCCGATCAATTTCCGTTATGCCTATGACAAAGAAGAGCAGGCTTGACGATCCAGACTATTTGGAAAATGACAGCAAGACGTTTTTTGCAAACTGTAGACGAAAGACCTAAAATATGCTATAATAATGGTCAAGCCGTAAAAAATTAGAGTTATCTGTTGACAGTTGTGCCGGTTTATACTATAATATTTAGGCACAGCATGATGAGGTGTTGCTATGTCCATTGATTTGAAGCAGCTCTTTGAGATTGATGGCGAAGTAGTTAATCTAGATTACCAGCTTGACTTGTCTCAGTATGAGCTCTTTGGAACACAGCCTTTCTTCACTCCGATTGAAGTAAAGGGGAAAATCGAAAATAAGGCCGGCATTGTATCTCTTAAGATGGATGTTGACTTTCAGATTCGAGTCTGCTGCGACAGATGCCTGGAAGAGTTCGAAAGGGCGTATCATTACACTTTTGAACACATTCTGGTGAACAAGCTGAATACAGACAATGACGAGTATATTCTGGTAGAACAGTTTCAGTTGGATTTAGATGAGCTGGTGCTTTCTGATATACTCCTCAATCTACCATCAAAGCTGCTTTGCAGCGAAGACTGTAAAGGCTTATGCAGTATGTGCGGACAGAATTTAAACAAAGGAAGCTGTGAATGCAAAGATAGTTTTGTTGATCCTCGCTTTGCGGTGTTGGGTGAACTACTCAAATAAACTGTTGTTTTTGTGACGAATGAAGGAGGTGCCCGTTCATGGCAGTACCAAAGAGAAAAGTGTCTAAAGCTAGACGTGATAAGAGACGTTCCGCAGTATGGAAATTGGATATGCCTGCATTTTCTAAATGCCCCCAGTGCGGTGAATTAAAAGCTCCGCATAAGGTTTGCGGCAACTGTGGATACTACAAAGGTGTTCAGGTAATCAAAAAAGAAGCATAATTGCAAAATGTTTCTTGCCTTGGCTTACCAAGGTTTTCTCTTAACTGAAAGTTAATTAACTGAAAAAATGCCGCCTCCATCAAGGCGGCGTTTTTTTATAAAGGATAGAGGCAACACTCTTTTAAAGGGACATCCGATATCCTTTTAATCAAGAAAATAGAAGACCTCAGCGAATCCTCCTGCCGGCGGATACTGGAAAGGGGGAGAGAGCAGCGAAAGGAGCGAAATCTGATGCGACTGGGTGCACCGGTGTTTTTGAAAGAGACGGAAAGGAATCCCGAAAAGTATCTTTTGGAGCATGTAAAAAAAGGTTATTTCGCCGCATACTGTCCGGAGGGGCTGACGATAGCGGATACACAGATGATTCAGGATTATCGGAAAGAAGCGGAAAGACAAAATGTCCTCTTTGCAGAAGTGGGCGCGTGGTGTAATCTGCTCACTTCAGATGAGGTTCTTAGAAAGAAAAATCTGGAAAATACGATAGAACGTCTCGCTCTCGCGGAGGAATTGGGGGCGAAAACCTGCGTCAATATCGTAGGAACCCGGTGTGAAGAAAATTGGTTCGGGCCGGATGCTGGGAATTACTCGGAGGACTTTTTTTCAGAAGCGGTGGATACCGCCCGGGAAATCGTAGATGCAGTCCATCCCCGACAGACCAAACTTTCTTTTGAGATGATGCCCTACAGCTTTTTGGATTCTCCCGAAGAATATCTTCGCTTTTTGAAAGCGGCAGACCGAAAGGAAATCGGCGTGCATTTTGACCCGGTCAACTGCATCAACTCTCCTAGGATTTATTACCAAAATGGAGCATTTCTCCAGAAGGCATTCCAGTTATTGGGAGACCGGATCATTTCGATGCATTTAAAGGATATCCGGATTGACCACACACTGGTATCCACTGCTTTTTATGAAGTCCCGATCGGGCGGGGAATGATGGATTATAGTGTCCTGCTTCGGGAAGCGGCAAAATTGCCCGCAGAGACGCCGCTGATGCTGGAACATCTGGAAACGGAACAGGATTACGATTTGGCCGCGGCCGAAGTGAAAAATACGGCCCGGAGGATCGGAGTCTCATTTGAAACAGGGAAGTAAGGAGGGAATGTCATGGCGGTAGCGATCAAAAAGGTATTGCCGGGAAGCTTGTGTTGGAAAAAAGGGGTTCGCGAAGGAGATCAGCTGATTTCGATTAACGGAAATCCCATTACCGACGTGCTGGACTATCAGTTTTATATCACGGAATCCAAATTAACTTTAGTTGTCAGACGGGATGAAAGCCACTATCTGATGATGAAAATAAAAAAAGAACAGTATGAAGATATTGGCTTGGAATTCGAGACCTATCTCATGGACAGACAGCGCAGCTGCACCAATGACTGCATCTTTTGTTTTGTGGATCAGATGCCGCTAAACATGCGGGAATCCCTCTATTTTAAAGACGACGACGCAAGGCTTTCTTTTCTGTTCGGCAATTATATTACTTTGACCAATTTAAAGCAGAGTGAAATCGACCGGATTATCCGAATGAGGATCAGTCCTATCAATATTTCTGTCCATACTACCAATCCAGAGCTTCGCTGCAAGATGATGCATAACCGCTTTGCCGGAGAAAAGCTTTCCTATATCAAGCAGCTCACAGACGCTGGCATTACCGTCAACTGTCAGCTGGTGATGTGCCCCGGAATCAACGACGGAGAAGAGCTCCGGAGAACCCTTTCAGATTTAGGACAGCTTTATCCGGGGATACAGAGCGTCGCCTGCGTGCCCGTGGGGCTTACGAAATACCGGGAGGGGCTTTATCCATTAGAACGGTATCGAAAGGATACCGCGCGGGAAGTCATTGAAACGGTGGGAGAATTTGCCGACGAGTTCGAGAGGGTGCACGGTACCCGGCTTGCCTATGCTTCGGATGAATTTTATCTCAGAGCGGAGCTTCCACTGCCGGAAAGTGATTTTTACGAGGATTTTGCCCAGCTGGAAAACGGCGTAGGGGTAATCGCTAACCTGAAAGATGATTTCTATTCTCTCTATCATCAATTGGAGGGCGATGATAAAATCCGCAGGATCTCCATTGCTACCGGGACAGACGCAGCGCCTTTTATTGAAGGGTTAATTGACGAGATGAAGAAAAAATGGCATAATTTAGAGGGTAGGGTTTATCCCATTCGCAATGATTTTTTTGGGGAAACGATTACTGTAGCGGGATTGGTTACTGCCCAGGATATCATTGCTCAGCTCAAGGATCAGGAGCTTGGAGATGTGCTGATTTTGCCAAATTGCATGCTTCGTCATGAACAGGATAAATTTTTGGATGATTATACCGTAGAGGATGTGGAGCAGGCGCTGCAGATCCGGGTGAAGTTGATAGGAACGGAAGGCGACGCCCTTTTGGAAGGAATTTTGGAAGAATGAGGGAGTAGAGCGAAAAGGAGTGAAAGGAACTATGGCAAAACCGATTGTTGCGGTTGTAGGCCGCCCCAATGTGGGAAAGTCTACGCTGTTTAATAAACTCATCGGGCAGAGACTGTCTATTGTGGAGGATACTCCCGGAGTAACCAGAGACAGAATCTATGCGCCCTGTGAATGGAAAGGCAAGCAGTTCATGCTGGTAGATACCGGAGGGATTGAACCTGCTTCCAACGATGTGATTTTGGTGCAGATGCGCCGGCAGGCACAAGTAGCCATTGATACGGCGGATGTGACGATTCTGGTGACCGATATGAAAGACGGCGTTACCGCTACCGACCATGAAGTGGCGGATATGCTGTTAAAAACCGGAAAACCTATTATTCTCTGTGTCAATAAGTGCGACAGTGTAGGGGATCCGCCTTTAGAATTTTACGAATTCTATAACCTGGGCTTAGGCGATCCGCTGCAGGTTTCCGCTGTTCACGGACATGGAACAGGAGATCTTTTGGATCTGGTATATGACTTGCTTCCCCAAGAAGAAGAGGAGGATTACGGAGAGGACGTCATTAAGGTGGCGATTGTGGGGAAACCCAATGCCGGAAAGTCCTCTTTGGTCAATAAGCTGGCAGGGGAAGAGCGGATGATCGTCTCCAACATCGCCGGTACTACCAGAGACGCCACCGACAGTGTGGTAGAAAATCAGTACGGGAAATTTGTATTCATCGATACCGCCGGAATTCGGAGAAAATCCAAGGTATTGGAAAATATTGAGCGGTACAGCGTGCTGCGGGCGCATATGGCGGTTGACCGCAGCGACGTCTGCGTGATTATGATCGATGCGACCGAAGGTTTCACTGAGCAGGACAGCAAGATTGCCGGATATGCTCACGAACAGGGAAAGGCTTGTATTATCGCTATCAATAAATGGGATGCAGTGGAGGATAAAACGGACAAGACCATGCAGGAGATGACCAAAAAACTGGAAGTGGACTTCAGCTTTATGTCCTACGCGCCCTTTATCTTTATTTCCGCAAAGACCGGACAGCGGCTCAATAAGCTGTATGAGCTGATTAAATCTGTTAAGGAAAAGAATTCCCTGCGGGTTTCCACCGGGGTGCTCAACGACCTTTTGGCGTATGCTACCGCCAGGGTGCAGCCTCCGTCGGATAAGGGAAAACGGCTGAAAATTTACTATATGACCCAGCCATCTACGAATCCGCCGACTTTTGTGGCTTTTGTAAACCGGGAGGAATTATTTCACTTTTCTTATCGTAGATATATTGAGAACCAGATTCGGGAAGCTTTTGATCTAAAGGGCACGCCGATTCGGTTGATTGTAAGGGAACGGGATACGCAAGATACTAAATAATCCTGAAAAAGAGGGAGAAGATTGATTCATGATAATTACCATACTGTGTCTGCTGGCAATGGTGGTTTTGTCCTATCTGTTCGGCAGTGTGAATTTTGCTATTATCGTAACGAGATTGTTTGCGAAGAAAGATATTCGGGATTTCGGCAGCGGAAACGCCGGGATGACCAACGTGTTACGCACGCTGGGAAAGGGCCCTGCGGCGCTGACTTTCTTGGGGGATTTTGCAAAGGGCGCGCTGTCGGTTTTGATTACGCGGCTGGTATTTACCGTGCTGTTAAAGCAGCCGGATAACTTTGTAGTGGAATACGCCGCTGCTTTCAGCGCCCTTTTAGGACATATTTTCCCGTTATATTACGGATTTAAAGGCGGCAAGGGCATTGCGGTTTCTGCGGGAGCTTTGATTGCGCTGTCTCCTCTGGCCTTTTTGTGCTGTCTTGTGGTATTCCTGGTGTTTTTCCTCATTACCAAAATTGTGTCTGTCGGTTCTATTGCCTGCGCTGTCGCCTTTCCCATCAGCGTGCTGGTATTAAAGCTCTGCTTTGGGGAGCCTCATGTGCTTTTGGAGACCCTTTTGGCGACGCTGATCGCTTTATTGGTCATTTACATGCATCGGGGGAATATTGTGCGGTTGGTGCATGGAGAAGAAAACAGTTTTTCTAAGAAAAAGAAAAAGCCCGAATCAGAAAAACAGGATGGGACAAAAGCTGAAGAATGATGTTCGAAATTGTTCAGAATCTGTTTGGCTGGCGACTGTTTTTGACAGAGTAGGAAATCTTTCGAATGCTCTTGACAAAAATCTGTTTTGCGTTTAAAATAAATAACAATGTCCCCAGAAACAGGGACGGAATTATGAAAATAATGCGCTCTATGAGGGAGTAGTTGGCGGCTGATACCGCGGTAATGTCAACATAATGATGGAAAATCTGGTATTACCTTAATTGATGAGACTCATGGACAATAGTATCGCTATTGTCCATGAGTTTTTTGTTGTAAATCGGCCGTAAAATGGCGCAGAAAAGGCAGGAATGAAAAGATGGATTTATTGACTTTGTTTACCCTGGCCGTGGGCCTTTCTATGGACGCTTTTGCTGTGGCAGTCTGTAAGGGACTGGCAATGCAGAAGGTGACGCTGAAAAAAGCGCTGCTGGTAGGTGTATGGTTCGGGGGATTTCAGGCGGGCATGCCGCTTTTGGGTTACTTTTTAGGGGTGCAATTTAAGGAAAGCATCACCAGTATCGACCATTGGATCTCCTTTATCCTGTTGGGACTGATTGGTGCGAACATGATTCGGGAAGCCTTAAGCAAAGAGGAAGAGGAAGCAGATGGCTCTCTGGATGTGAAGACCATGTTTCTCCTGGCTGTTGCCACCAGTATTGATGCGTTGGCGATCGGGGTAACCTTTGCTTTCCTGAAGGTCTCTATTGTGCCGGCGGTCTCTTTCATCGGGATTATTACCTTCCTGCTTTCTTCTGTAGGAGTAAAAGTGGGCAGCGTGGCTGGAGCCAAATACAAGTCGAAGGCAGAATTGGCAGGAGGCATTATTCTTATTTTATTGGGCTTAAAAATTCTGTTAGAACATTTGGGAATTTTGGGGTAAATAGTTGTGTTTTGTATAAATTTTAAAACAAAATACCAAAAGTAATATTGCTTTATTGTAAAAATAGGAAGTATTTTGGTGGAATATTGGTTTTTGTGTTAAATTAACATTAAAATATACGAATTGTATATTTTGACAACTGCCTGTAAGATAGGGTATGATAAAGCCCGAGACTCTTTTATCAATTGATTTTCTATCAATCAGTTTACAGAAAACAAGTAAAAACAGGTGGTGGTAATATGAAAATTGTAATTTTAGGTTCCGGGGGGTTTGGCACTTCTCTGGCGGTCATGCTCCATCGGTGCGGATATGAAGTGTCTTTGTGGTCCGCCTTTTCACAGGAGATTGGACAGATTCGAAAATACGGGGAAAACCGGAAGCTGCTTCCCGGCATTCCGGTAGACAGCAGTATTGATTTAACGGATGATATTTCAGCAGTATCAGAGGCTGATCTTCTGATTTTTGCCGTCCCCTCTTTTGCGTTGCGGGAAACGGCCCAGAAAGCCAAAGCTCATCTTTCTAAGGACACCGTTCTGGTAAATGTAGGCAAGGGATTTGAGGAAACAAGCCAAAAGCGCCTTTCTGTCGTGTTGGAGGAAGAATTTCCGGAGAACAAAATTGTCATTTTATCAGGACCTTCCCATGCGGAAGAAATCGCGAGAGGAATCCCCACTACTATCGTTGCGGCCAGCAAATGCCGGGAGAGCGCGGAGTTTGTGCAGGACGTTCTGATGAATTCCAATCTCAGAATCTATGTCAACGACGATGTAGTAGGCGTAGAATTGGGCGGTGCACTGAAAAATATTATTGCAGTTTGTGCTGGTATCTGTGATGGGATGGATCTGGGAGATAACTCCAAGGCGGCGCTGATGACCAGGGGAATTGCGGAAATTTCCAGACTGGGGGTTGCAATGGGTGCAAAGGTGGAGACCTTTGCAGGGCTGACCGGTATGGGGGATTTAATCGTGACCTGTACCAGCATGCATTCCCGAAACAGAAGGGCTGGTATTTATATCGGGCAGGGGCTTTCCGCCAAGGATGCCATTGAGCGGGTCGGGATGACGGTAGAGGGCTGTATGGCCTGTAACTCGGCCTATCGACTGGCACAGAAATATGGGGTAGATATGCCCATCGTGACAGAGCTTTATCAGGTGCTCCATGAAGAAAAAAGCATCAAGGATGTAGTCTTGGATCTGATGGAGCGTCCCAAGCGACATGAAAATGAGGATATTTGGGTGAAAGCAAAATAGGAGATAAAAGAGCCAGTGAAGATTATCTTCACTGGCTCTTTTTTGATCGGTGGGTAGGTAAACAGAAATTTAGCGTTTTATTTTAAAATGATTTTGCCCTATATTTTTCTTTCGGAGAAAGAAAAAAGCTATGCGGGGAGCCGCCCCGCACGCGGCCTACTTTGATCAGCGTCAAAGTAGGCAAAACGCTTCACTCAAACGCCGTGAAGGCTTGGAGTGGGTCTTAAAAGTTGACTCCTATCCAAGTACGGCGGAAAATATTAGTTCCTGCTAAAACATTCGTCAGCCCCAGCTGTAAACTAAATTTTTCCACCCTAGGATGGTTAGAAGAACACTTCAAAGACCCGTAATGA
>CALWNT010000085.1 GCA_944382885.1 uncultured Clostridia bacterium
TTGATAGCCTGAGAGCCTACGGGAACCAAGAGGTGATTACCCCAAACCTGGATCAGCTGGAGGGAGAATCGGTGGTCTATGACAACCATTTCTGCTGTTATCCGGTCTGCACCCCTTCCCGGTATTCCCTGTTTACAGGCCGATATGTCAGCCAGCATTTAGGATGGAGCAACCACTGCACCATTCCCTCTGGCATGAGTACCTTTCCCAAGTACCTAAGGCAGGCCGGCTATCATACGGCGGCGGTGGGAAAAATGCATATGACCCCCACCTATTTGGATATCGGATTTGATCGAATGATTTTGGCCGAACAGGATGGCAACGGGCGCTTTGACGACGACTATCACAAGGACTTAAAGGCTCACGGACTTTTGGATGATATTGATTTGATCGACCAGCGTTCCGAATATCGAAAATATGCCACAGAGGACTACTTTAAAAGCTTTGGGGCGAAGGTTTCCGATCTGCCGGAGGAATTCCATTCCACCAACTGGATTACCGACCGGGCATTAGAGGAATTAGAGGAATGGGACGATAAAACGCCACATCTGCTGATGGTCGGGTATATTAAGCCTCATCATCCTTTTGATCCGTCGCAGCGGTATCTGCGGATGTATGACGGAAAAGAGGTCACTCCATTGCCTGGATATACCCCAGCTGTACCGGAGGCGGACTACTGCTTTAACCGGGGCTATTTTAACAATGCTGATCTGGATGAGGAAACCCTCCGAAAGGTGACCCGGTACTACTATGCTTCTATTACTCAGATCGACGACCAGATTGGGCGTGTTTTAAAAAAGCTCAGAGACAAGGGGCTTTATGACGACACCTTGATTATTTATACCAGCGACCACGGGGATTATATGGGCTTTCATCACATGATGCTCAAGGCGAACCATCTTTACGACCCGGTAATGAAGATTCCGCTGATGATCAAATATCCGAAGGATGCCGCAAAAAGGGGAAGATGCGGCACGCTGTCCGACAATACTCAGCTTGCGAATCATGTCCTGAACCTCTGCGGTCTGTCCGGAGACAGCCAGATGAACCGGGAGGCGCTGGAATCAGACAGGGAATATGCATTCGGTCAATACTGTACCGCAGGAGAAAATGGAGCAAAGCAGTATTATATGGTTCGTTCAAAACGGTATAAGCTTTTGGTGGGGGATCAAGCGGAAAAGATGATGTTTTTCGATTTGCAAAAAGATCCTTTAGAGCTTCGAGACTTAGGCGGAAAAGAGGAATATCAGATTTTGATGCAGAAGCATTGGGACGCTTTGTGCCGCGCGTTTTTATTTTCCTATCAGTCTCATGTGAATGTGGAGGAGGACGCGCCGCTCATTCCCGGAAAGAACCATCCCACCGAAAAAGAGCGCCGGGAAATGGCGGAATATTTTAGAAGCCGCTCGGCAGTAGGCCCGCTGCTTCAAAAGGAAATGGAATCTCATGGAGAGCAGTTCTAAAATACAGGAGTCTAAAAAGGCGTTGGTTGCCGTAAGCTTTGGAGCGGCTTCTCAGGAGGCGGAGCGGGCGGTCAATCGGCTGGAAAAGGCGCTGTCGATCCCCGGATATGATCTCTTCCGGGCCTACACCTCTCAAAGGATTCGGGAAAGACTCCGGCGGGAAAGGGGACTGCATGTCCTAAGCTTTCGGGAGCAGCTGGAAGCCTTGGAGAAGGCCGGTTATGAGGAAATTCTCTGCCAACCGCTGATGATTTCCGAGGGAATTGAGTATCAAAGGTTTCTGGCTGACCTTACTCAATATGTATCCCGGTTCCGGGTTGTCAAGGCGGGAAAGCCGCTGTTGTCTCAGGAAGAAGATTACCTCTCCTGCTGTCAGTGGATGGCAAAGCAGATTTTTCTGAGGGAAGGAGAGGGGGTGGCGCTGATGCTTCATGGACGGGATGGCGCGCGCAGTCTGGAATGTGACAGACTCAACGACGCTTTTTCTCGTCTGGGATACTATCGTTTCGTCGCCGGCGTGATGAAGGGAGAGCCTTCCTGGGGAAAGACAGCCGATTGTTTGAAGCATCTAGGGTGCTCAAAGGTCGTCCTGATCCCTTTTTTGCTTACCGCAGGGAGTCATAGTAAAAAGGATTTGGCAGGAAAAGAAGAAAATTCCTGGCAGTCCAGATTCCTCCAAAAGGGCTATGAAGTGCGTGTAATCGAAAAGGGACTTGGAGAATATGACGAGATATGCAAACTGTTCTGTAAACACGCGGAAGAAGCCAAATAATAAAACACAGTATTTGATGAGATGTGATATCTGCATGAAGGTAGTCTGTCAAAAATTAAGATAGAGGGAGGTGTATATGCAGTGAAAGTCGATTTACATATCCATTCAACCTATTCAGACAGCTCGCGTTCGCCAGAAGAAATAGCAGCTATTGCCAAAGAGAGAAATGTTTCTTTGCTTTCCGTATGCGATCACGCGACCATAGGAGCATATGATAGATTATCCCAAAGTTGTCGGGACAAAAATATAAACTGTGTTTTGGGCGTTGAATTAGGGGTTTTGTGGAATGAGGAAAGTATACATATGCTTGCCTATAATTTTGATAGGGACAATGAAAAAATGACAGCGCTGATAGAAAAGCAGCAAAAAGCCATTGAGTGCGAATATATTGTTTACAATATGATGAGGGATTACCCGCAAATGTCCTTGGAGGAATATCGCCATTTTAGCTATCCGAAAGAAACCGGTGGGTGGAAATATCTGTATTACGCAGTAGCGAAAGGCGTTGTGGCAACATATGAAGAAGCGAATCAAACGATTTTTAGAAAGTATTCAGCGCCAAATGACCTATTGGATTCTGGAGAATGCGGTATGCAGGAGTTTTGTGAGTTAGTGAAGCAAGCGAACGGTGTTCCAATTTTGGCACATCCCGGCTATTTATATAGACGAAATCCAGATGGATTTGTTGATATGCTTCAAAAAATGAAAGCCTGTGGGGTAGAAGGGATTGAATGTTATTATCCGTCGCATTCCAAAGAAATTACAAATGTATGTATCGACTTTTGCAGAAAGAACGATATGAGAATGACCGCAGGCTGTGATTGTCATGGAGATTTTGATAAAAGTGAAGGGTTTACCATTGGTGCGTTAGATGTATCCTTATCAATGCTTGATTTGAAAGGCATATTTTAACAGGATTCAAATGAAATGATGATAAAACGATGCAAGACGATCTTTGTTTGTAAAATCAAAAAACAATCGATAGGGGAAAATGATATGGAACGATATTTAAAAGAGGTATTACAGGGAAAAGAAGAAAACAGGATCGCCCCCTTTTTCTGGCAGCATGGGGAAAGCGATGAGGCCTTGCTGGAGGAAATTGACGCCATTGCGCGTTCGGGGATTAAGGCGGTTTGCGTGGAGTCTCGGCCTCACGAAGGGTTCGGAACAGAATCCTGGTGGGAGGATATGGATTTAATCCTTTCCGAATGCAAAAAACGAGGGATGAAGGTCTGGCTGTTAGACGACAAGCATTTTCCCACCGGCTACGCCAACGGCTTGCTAAAGGAAAAAGAGGAACGTCTCTGGCGGAAAGAAATTACCGAACAGCATATGGATGTAACTGGCCCGATCGAGGGCGGAGCCGTCATTACAGAAGGCTGGTGTGAAAAAGAGGATAAACTCATCGCGGTACTGGCCTGTGAGCGGAAGAAAAAAGGGGAGGAGCTTACCGGAAAGGTAATCGACGTTACCTCAAAAGTTTCGGACGGACTTGTTTATCTCGACCTGCCGGAAGGTTGCTGGCGGATTCTTTTTCTCATTGAAACCAGAAGTAAGATTCCGGAAGACCGGAAATATTACTGCGATCCCCTTTCCAGTGAATCAATGGACGTTTTGTTGGAAGCGGTCTATGAGCCTCACTGGGAGCACTATAAGGAATATTTTGGAACTACTTTTCAGGGCTTTTTCTCCGATGAACCCTGTTTTGCCAACAATTTGAAGAACCATGCTTCTCCGGAATTTGGCACCCGGTTTACCTGTTATCCCTGGCGGGAAGAGCTGCTGCCTTTATTGCAGGAAGAATACGGCTGTGATCCGTTGACGCTCCTCCCGGCGCTGTGGTATGAAATGCCCAAGGAAATGACCGCTCAGGCTCGGATTGGCTATATGAACGTAATCACCAGGTTGTATGAAAAGAACTTTTCCCAAAAGCTGGGAGATTGGAGCAGAGCGCACGGCGTGGAATATATCGGCCATATCATTGAGGACAACGGGGCTCATCTGAGAACTGGTTACAGCGCCGGGCATTATTTTAGAAGTCTCGGGGGACAGGATATGGCTGGGATCGACGTGGTGCTTCATCAGGTGGTGCCGGGATTGACAGAATATCGGTCCGGTGCGCCGGTGAGCTATGAGGTTATCGATTCCGAGATGTTCCATTATGTATTGGCGAAATTGGGAATTTCTCTGGCACAGCAGGACCCGAGAAAAAAAGGCAGACTGATGTGCGAGATCTTCGGTGCTTATGGCTGGGCGGAAGGCTTGAAAACTATGAAATGGCTCTTGGACCATATGCTGGTACGGGGTGTAAACTTTTTCGTTCCTCATGCCTTTTCCCCCAAATTCCCAGATCCGGACTGTCCGCCTCATTTTTACGCAGGGGGGCAGAATCCCCAGTTCCATGATTTTAAACTGCTGATGAACTATATGAACCGGATGAGTCATTTACTCTCCGACGGCAGACATATCGTCTCCTGTGGGATTTTGTATGAGGCGGAGGCTGAATGGAGCGGCGGCAGACATCAGCCCATGCAGAAGGCGGCGAAAGTCTTATATGACCATCAGATCGATTATGAGTTTGTTCCTTCTGATTATCTGGAAAATGCTGTAGTTGAGGACGGAAAGCTGGTGGTGGGAAATCAGTTGTTCCCAGCGCTTGTGATCCCTTATACGGCGTCTCTGCCCAAAAAACTGTTGCTGAAACTTGCTTCTCTTGCCAAGGAAGGACTTTTGGTGATCTATCTGGAGGATTATCCCAGTTATCTGCCTAAAGGGAAGAGAAAGGAGGAATGGTTCGAGGATACAAAGCGGTGTGAGCTTTCTCGTCTGCCAAAGCTTTTGCGGAAATCGGTGGGAACCGACGTCAAAATGGAAAAGGAAACCCATTCCCTTTATCTGCGGTTTTATCATTATCAGAGAGGAGAAGCGGATTACTACCTCTTCTTCAATGAGGATATTCACCACACGATCGATACGAAAGTAAAGATTTCTGCCTTTTCCGGCGGCGAATACCTCGTTTATGACGGAATGGAAAACAGCTGCTGCCGGATTGATTCAGAGGAAAAGGAAATCTCCCTTTGCCTGGAACCCTATCAATCCGTACTGCTGGTATTCGGTACCACAGGGAAGGAGCTTCCGAAGGCGGTATCCTGGAAAACTCAACGGGAAGAAGAAATTTCCGGTGAATGGAAAATCTCCATCGCCTCCCAAAAGGAATATCCAGAGTTTCAGACCTACGAAGAAGCAGGAAAACTGAGAAATCTCTCCGCCAAAGGAGAACTGCCCCGTTTCTCCGGACACTTCCGGTACGAGAAGAGGATTGCAGTACAACCGAAATCGGGGAAACGATACCTGCTGGATTGCGGACGGGCGGGAGAGACAGTTTCTGTCGTTGTCAACGGAACACAGGCAGGAGTCAAGCTCACGCCGCCTTATCGCTTTGATATTACCAGCCTCTTGAAGGAAGGGGAAAATGAGCTTTCGATTACCGTGACTAACCACTTGGGATATCAGGAACGGGATTTCTTTTCGAAATATCTGCTGATGGAGCCTTCTGGACTGTTGGGTCCGGTGTCTATTTTAGAGCAGCACGAGGAAAAATAAACGGATTGATAATGGCGTAAAAGAATTTTGCGGAAAATATTTGATAGGAATGAAAAAGCTCCGGGGTTTAGAATCTTTCTAATCTCGGAGCTTTTTGCTGCTGCTTTTTATATCGGTTGCTATTGTTGCTGAAAAAACAGAAATTTAGTTTACAGAACCCTATGGGTTCTAAACTCCGTTTGTGGGGGTACCGACCCCCACGCCCCGGCACCTTTTGTTTGCCCAAAAGGTGGAAAGGGCCCTGCTCAAGCGCCGCAGGGGCTTTGGTGCGGGTCTATTAAGTGTTCTCCTAACCACTCTAAGAAGGGAAAATTTAGTTTATCGCTGGTGCTGGCGACTGTTTTGGCAGAAACTAACATTTTCCGTTGTACTCCCTTAGGAGCTAACTTTTAAGATTTACACCAAGCCTTCACGGCGTTTGAGTGAAGCGTTTTGTGTCCTTTGGCGCTCACCAAAGGACATCGGGGTGCCGGGGTGAAACGCCCGGCAAACTATTTGATATTGATAAAACAAATTTTGTTTTATCATAAAGTCTGCGAGGGCGGTACCCCCACATAAAAAGATAAATTTCTGTTTATGATTTAGAGAGATAAATAAAAATATTCCCCTAAAAATCTTAAAATATTAATTGATTTTTAGAAATGATAACAGTATAATGAAGAAAAACGGCCGGATGAACGGCTGACGGAAAGGATGTTTTTATGAAAAAACTTCGTATTGCGATTATTGGAACAGGCGGTATCGCCCATGCCCATATGAACGCCTATAAACAGATGGAGGATATCGAGGTGGTTGCCGGTTCTGATTTGATTCCCGGCAAAGCTCGTGCTTTTTTAGATGAATTCGATCTGAAAGAAGCGAAAGATTATACCGATACGCAGAAGATGCTGGATGAAATCAAACCAGATGCGGTAAGCGTTTGTACTTATAACTCCACCCATGCAGAATGTGCGATCCAGGCGTTGGAGGCTGGCTGTCATGTGTTGTTGGAAAAACCCATGACAGTGCATCTGGATGAAGCGCTGAAAATTATGGAAGCGGAAAAAGTGTCTGGCAAGATTTTGACCATTGGTTTCCAGCCAAGATATGATTCCAGAATGAAGAAGATTAAAGAGATTGTGGATTCCGGCGTGTTGGGTAAAATTTATTATATCCAGACTGGAGGCGGCCGCCGCCGCGGGATTCCTGGCGGTACTTTTATTGAAAAAGATTTGGCTGGAGTAGGAGCTTTGGCGGATATCGGTTGCTACGCATTGGATATGGTGCTGAATGCCATTGGTTATCCCAAACCGTTGACAGTCAGCGCTTCTGCTTATGATTATTTTGGAAAGAATCCGAAATATACCCCGGAAGAAGATGCAAAGCGCTTTTCTGTAGATGATTTCTCTGCTGCTTTTGTCCGCTTAGAAGGCGGTATTACCTTGGACTTCAGAATGTCTTGGGCAATGCACATGGACACTACCGGTGCTACTATTATCCTTGGTACTGACGCGGGACTTAAGATTGAACCGGCGAATCCGGAATCTCTCTGGGGCGGCGCTTGGGACGGAAGCTGCGGCAACGTCACCCTGTTCCATGACCAATTTGGTACTCCTACCTGTACCCCAATTCCGTTGGATGACAAGGGAGAAGACCGCTTCTATCTGAAAGTGCGTTCTTTTGTAGATGCGATTTTAGAGAATAAGCCGGCTCCGATTCCGACTTCTCAGATTATCTACAATCAGGCAATCATCGACGGTATCATCCGTTCTTCTGAATCTGGAAAAGAGGTTGCAGTAGAGTTGCCGGAAAATATGTAAGAAATAAAAAGCTTTCTCCTACAGGGAGAAGGCTTTTTTCTGAGTGATCGGAAAATAGTGTATTTGATTGATAGAGAAGCAAAAACAGAAATTTATCTTTCTATTTAAAAAGAACTTTTTCTCTATCACTTTCTTTCAGAGAAAGAAGGAAGCTATGCGGGGAGCCGCCCCGCACGCGGCCTACTTTTGATGTCCAAAAGTAGGCAAAAGGACATTCCTCAAACGCCGGAATGGCTTATTACGGGTCTTTGAAGTTAGCTTCTAACGGAGTACAAC
>CALWNT010000086.1 GCA_944382885.1 uncultured Clostridia bacterium
CGATCGCGGACGATACGAAAATTCGGCTTTCTAAAAAGCCGGGTGACAGTGTGATCTGTGCCGACGGCGGATATTCTCATGCGGTGGCTTGCGGAGTAATGCCAGACTGGCTGGTGGGGGATTTTGACTCCAATCGGTTGGAAAACCTTCCGGAGCAGGTGATCCGGGTGAAACCGGAAAAGGACGATACCGATTTTTTCCTCGCGCTGAACCATGGAATCTCTTTGGGGTACCGAAACTTTGTGGTTTACGGCGCTTTAGGGGGAAGGATGGATCAAACCTGGGCTAATATTCAGACGGTGGCGCAGATGCGGTTAGAGGGGATCATCGCTACGCTGTTAGACGAAAAAAACGAGGTGACTGCTCTGCTGCCGGGGGAATATTCTGTCAGCCGGGAAGATTACCCTTTTCTTTCCCTTTTTGCTTTCAGCGCTCAGTGCGAGGGGGTTACCCTGACGGGGATGAAATATCCCCTGACGGACTATTGTTTGAAGAATACCGATGGCGGACTGACGGTGAGCAATGAGATTTTAAAGGATCGGGGGACAATTTCTTTCCGAAGCGGGTTGATGCTGATGATGCGTACCCGGGATTAGGTTGGAAAAAACAAAGAAAGCAAAAATGTGGTGATGATTTTATAAAAATCATCACCTTTTTTCTTTTTTTACATATGATAGGGTATAAAAGGCAAATCTTCCAAATGCGAGAGGTGATGGTGATGAGAAAACCCTGCCGAAAGAATTTAGATGGCAGAATCCTGATTTTGCTGGGACTGCTGGGGCTGTTTTGTTATGTCTTTCCGGGCGTTTTGTTAGTTGTCGCCATTCTGCTTTTGGTTGCTGGAATTCTTTTGTTGCCACACTAAACGAGAGGGGAACGAACTATGAAAGTCGTCGTATGGAAAAGCCCAAAATTTTTAAGCGGATTTTTGAGAATGCTGTTCGGAATTAAAAAAGATGAGGATTAAATCTTACAGCGGGGAGAGGGAGACCTCTCCCCGTTTCTGCTTGTAAAGAATACGTTAAGAAAAAAGATTTCTTTCAAAATCCGGTTGTAACTCATTTCCGGGTATAGTAAAATAAAAGGGAAACCAATGGCCTGAATGAGAGGAAAGAAACGAGACCCCCCTCATATCAAGAGATGATTTGGCAGGCCTATTTTAGCAAAAGGGAAAGGAAATAAATATGAGTTTTGATGAAGCCTATCTCAGACTGCTCTCAAAGAGCTATCCTACGATAGAGGACGCCTCTTCGGCGATTGTAAACCTCAGTGCGATTCGCAGCCTTCCCAAGGGAACGGAATATTTTTTCAGCGATCTTCATGGGGAACATGAAGCCTTTATCCATATGATTAGAAGTGCTTCTGGAGTAATCCGTTCCAAGATCGATCAGATTTTTGGAAAATCACTTTCCTTGCAGGATCGGGATGAACTGGCGGCGTTGATTTATGAGCCGGAACAAAAAATGTCAGGGATGCGTTTGACCGAGCCCTATTACGATGAATGGTGCCGTATTACCATTTACCGTCTGGTGGAGATCTGCAAAGAGGTTTCCTCCAAGTATATCCGTACCACTGTCCGGGAAAAGATGCCTAAAAGCTTTGCCTATATTATAGACGAGCTTCTCCATACCGATGACAGCGAAGATAAGTCCCGGTATTTTAATGAGATTATCAATTCTATTGTGGAAACTGATATTGCGGATGATTTTATCATCGGTATGTGTCATCTGATCGGGCAGCTGTCTATCGATCATCTTC
This sequence comes from uncultured Clostridia bacterium, assembly GCA_944382885.1. Taxonomy (GTDB): domain Bacteria; phylum Bacillota; class Clostridia; order Oscillospirales; family Ruminococcaceae; genus Massiliimalia. The sequence continues at coordinate 1,759 of CALWNT010000086.1, forward strand.
ACATCATCGGGGATATTTTTGACCGTGGGCCTCATGCGGATGAGATTATGAACGAGCTGATGAAGCTTCACCGGGTGGATATTCAATGGGGAAATCACGATATCTCCTGGATGGGAGCGGTGACCGGAAACTGGGCGTGTATCGCAAATGTGATCCGCCTGGGAATCAGCTATAATAACTTCGACCTTTTAGAAGACGGCTATGGAATCAATCTGCGTCCGCTGTCGGTCTTTGCCATGAATGTCTATCGGGACGATCCCTGCGAGCTGTTTATTCCCCATATCCTCGATCAAAACAAGTATGATCCCGTGGATGTGAAGCTCGCCTCAAAAATGCATAAGGCGATTACCATTATCCAGTTTAAAGTAGAAGCACAGCTCATTAGACGGCACCCGGAATATGAAATGGATGACCGCATTTTCTTGGATAAAATTGATTTTGACAAGGGTACTGTCCGCATCGGAGAACGGGAGTATCCGCTGAAAGACAGGCTGTTTCCCACTGTCGATCCGAAAGATCCTCTGACTCTGACCCAAGAAGAAGAGAACCTCATGCGGACTTTGGCAGCTTCTTTCCGCCACAGTGAGGTGCTGGCAAAGCACATTAAGTTTTTATACTCCCACGGCAGTATGTACCGTTGTTTTAATTCCAATCTCCTCTATCACGGATGTATCCCGATGACAAAGGAGGGAGAGTTTGAAAAAGTGACCTTAGACGGCAAGGTGTACTGGGGTAAATCCTACCTAGAGTACATCGATGCTTTGGTGCGGCAGGCTTATTTCGCGCCTAAGGGCTCTAAGGAACGGCATCACGCCCGGGATTTCCTCTGGTATCTCTGGTGTGGGAAAAAATCTCCGCTGTTTGGAAAGAGCAAGATGGCCTCCTTTGAGCGGTATTTTATCGATGATAAGTCTCTGTCGAAAGAGGAGATGAATCCCTACTATGCTTTGGTGGAGCATCGGGAGATCTGCGAAAAGCTCTTAAGAGAGTTTGGCCTTTCCCCAGAGAATGCCCATATTATCAACGGACATGTTCCGGTGAAGATCAAACAGGGAGAAAGTCCCATTAAAGGCGGAGGACTTTTATTCATCATCGACGGAGGAATGTCCAAAGCATATCACTCTCAGACCGGAATTGCGGGATATACCTTTATTTATAATTCCCATTTTATGGCGTTGGCAGAGCATCGTCCCTTTGAACCGGGAGCAAAAGCCTCGGCTGGAGAAAGTTCGCCTCGTTTGAAAGTCGTGGAAGTGATGAAACGGCGGGTGATGGTGGCGGATACCGACAACGGCAAGGAAATGGAACGGCAGATCGAAGAATTAAAGGCGCTGTTGCAGGCATACCGCAGCGGAGCCATTAAAGAAGCAGAATAATAGAGACGCCTGTAGTCAGAACAGATACGTTCTGACTACAGGCGTTTTTGACGAGTAAGAGGTGGTAAACAGAAATTTATCTTTTATAAAAATGACTTTTTCCTATAACTTTCTTTCAGTGAAAAAAGGGAGCTTTGCGGGGAATCGCCCCGCACGCGACCTACTTTTGATGTCCAAAAGTAGGCAAAAGG
>CALWNT010000087.1 GCA_944382885.1 uncultured Clostridia bacterium
CGATGTCCTTTGGTGAGCGCCAAAGGACAGAAAACGCTTCACTCAAACGCCGTGAAGGCTTGGTGTAAATCTATGAAGTTGGCTCCTAAGGAAGTACAACGGAAAATATCAGTTCCTGCTAAAACAACCGCCAGCCCCAGCTGTAAACTGAATTTTTCCGCCTTCGCGTGGTTAGGAGAACACTTTATAGACCCGTACAGCCACCCCGGCGAGGGGCACGTTTTTGCTTCCTTTTGACGTGGATCAAAAGGAAGTCGGGGTGCCGGGGTGAAACGCCCGGCAAAACATTTGGGGACAACTGTCCCCAAAAAGGGAAACCAGAACCGTTTGGTTCTGTAAAATAAATTTCTGTTTATATTGTACGAATCTCAACCGTCGTGTATAATAAAAGAAAATACAACCGGTGCAGAAAGATGCCCGGTAAATACTAGATGGAGCAATTAAGGTGAAAAAGAAATTACCCCACATTTTGACCATAGTGAATATAGTTTTTATTGTACTGCTGCTGTTGGGAAGCGGGATGATCCTCTGGTTTTCTATGAGCGGAACAGAAGGCGTTTTTGGCTGGCAGGTATATCTCCCTCAGGAAGAGGGCACCGTCTTATCTCACGCGGCGGTGCTGACCTATCAGGAAGAGGAGTATCTGGTTGGAGATACTGTTTTGATTTCGACAAGCGATGGTATCAAGTCCGCCCAAATCACTCAAATGGAGCGGCAACAGGTCAGCCTGACCGTCACCGAGTCTGGAGAGTCAGTATCCGTGCACTATGAAGCGATTTTAGGGAGAGCGGTTTTTTACAGCCTGCCCTTGGGAAGGGGAATTCTGTTTTTGTCTAATCATACACTGGCGGCGGGAATCGGCCTGTTCGTTTTATCGGCTCTCGTCATCGTTTTGGCGGTGCTTGGACGCCTTCGCACAGCAAGGACAAGCGGCGCTGGCGGTATCGATAACGTACAGATCGTAGAAGAACAGCTTCCACGGGTCATAGAAGGGGGACGGCCGAATGACCAGTATGAGCTTGTAAAGGCAACAGGAGAAAGCAATTCTTCTGTTTCTCAGGAGGCGGCAAATCTCATACGGGAAACCCTTGCTCAGATTCCAATTGAGCGGGAAGACCAGGCGCAGCTTTTCGGAAAAAAGGCGGGTCGAGAGGAAACCGCTTCTCTCTCGAAGGAGAAACCGGGAGATTTTGGGGAATCGGATTTAGAGATCACCATGTCTGACGAAGAGCTGGAACAGCTGAAAAGACAGGTGTTATTAGAGATTTCGGAGGAAGAAAGAAATGAACAACAGTAATCATCAGCTCTTATTATACCAATTGGAATTAGATCAGGCTTTGGTAGACTGTGGAATGAGCTATTTCTTCCGTTTGAACGACGGACGCTTCTTTGTGATAGACGGGGGATATTTTACTCCAGGGGAGGAGGATCGGCTCCTTGGGTGGTTGAAAGACCTGACGCCTTTCGGAGAAAAGCCGGTCATCGCCGGATGGTTTTTTACCCACGGACATCAGGATCATGTGGGGAATTTTATTCAGTTTGTGCGCAAGCACAGGGAAAAAGCGGAGATCCAAAAGATCTATTATCAATTTCAGCCAATGGATTTTTCCAACGTAACCGGAGATTGGCGGGAAAAGTGCAACGACCTTGCTACGGTGCAGGAATTTTATCGAACGCTGGAACAGGATTGTCCTGACATTCCGGTTCACATCCTCCATACCGGAGAGCGCTTTTCTGTGGGAGGTCTGGAAATGGAGGTGCTTTATACCGCGGAAGACCTCTATCCTACAGAGGCTTCCTTTAACGATTATTCCGCGGTGATCATGGTTACGGTATCGGGACAGAAGATTTTATTTTTAGGAGATCTCGGGCAGAAAGGTTCTCAGATTTTGCTGGAGTCCAAGAAGGATCGGCTTGCCTGCGATTTGGTGCAGGTATCTCATCATGGCTTCAACGGAGCAACCAAAGAGCTGTATGAAGCCACTGGGGCAAAGGTTCTCCTTTGGCCCTCGGCGGATTTTGTCATCAGAGAAAATCAAAATACTGCGGTAAACCGGTATCTGCTGCGGGAAATGGATATCAAGGAGCATCTTGTCAGCGGGACTGGCACCGTCCGTCTGGAATTGCCTTACAAGATTCATACGGCCTATCGGTATCCCAAGCAGTTTTTTCATGTGACCAAGAGATCATGAGGCGATAATGGCTAGATGAAGTGGATTTCGCTTTGATAAAAAGGAAAAAGAGGAGGAAAAAAGGATGGAAAAAGTATCTTACCATGGCACCAATGAGTATTGCCCGCAGCCGCTGTATCTGTACGGCACCTATAAAGAGGACGGCAAGCCAAACTACGGGTTGTTTTGCTGGTGCGCTTATTGTGCAGTGGAAGCAGAAAAATTTGTGGCCTGTATTGGCCAGGATAAGCTCACTCGTGATTTGATCCGCAAAAACGGCATGTTTTCTGCGACCGTAGTAACAGAAAAGCTCTTAACCGACGCGGATTACTGTGGGACGCATCCCGGTTACCAGTTTGATAAAGTGGATGTGCTTCCTTCCGAGAAGGGAGAAAAGCTCAACGTCCCGGTGCCTATAGAGGCTCAGTATACGCTGGAGCTGAAAGTGGAGTACACCCTTCACCCCAATACGGATTATGACAGCGATATCTATGTTTGCAGTATCGAAAATGTAGTGGCGGATAAACGCCTGATTGGGGACGAGCTTACCTTTGAACAAAAATTGGAGCTGCTGCGTCCGGTAGTGACGCTGGAAGGAAAATATGTGCCTATTGATCCCAGAAGCCTGGGAAATTGGGGCGCATTTCAGGAAAGAGAATAAGGCTGGAAACAACTGAAAATAGATATTTTTATCAAAGCGTTTCGAAAAGACAGGGCGCCCTTTCAAGGGCGCCCTTCTGTTTTGCTGATTCAAAAATAGTTACTCAAAATCTACCACCTGATGTTTTGCGGCGGACTCAAAGATTGCTTCCATCAGTTTCATCACCCGCATCACCTGAGGCAGTTTGACAATAATTTCGCTTTCTCCGGACAGGGTGGCCATGACATTGCGGTAGTAATCCCGAATGTCGCTGTGTACCACCGGGAGAGGCTCGGTTTTAATCGTCTCTTCGGTACGGGGAGCCATAGTTTTGGTCAGGCCGGCCGCGGTACGAATCGGAACAGCATCGTTTTTGCTCCAGTCGGTGACACGAACCATTTCGCCGGACAGATCCCAGTCATTGACTACGGCGGAGCCGTTTTGTCCCAGTACATACCAACGGGGGAGGTTGATGAAGTTGCTGGTACCCACTTCCAGCAGATAAACGAGGCCGCTTTCAAAGGTGAGCTCTACAGTGAATCCGTCGTCTACCAGTTCATTAGTGACGTGGGTAAAGCTTGCGTATACTTTTTTGACCTTTTCGGGAATCATCATCAGAGCTTGGTCTAAAATATGTACACCCCAGTCCAGCACCATACCGCCGCCGTGTTCCGGTTCCTGTCTCCAGTCGCCGGGAATTCCCCGGGAACCGTGCACTCTGGATTCAATCCGGAAAATATCGCCCAGCATATGGTTGTCATAGATGTTTTTGACAGTGAGGAAATCCTCGTCCCACCGGCGGTTCTGATGTACGGTAAAGAGCTTGCCGCTTTCCTCCGCCGCGTCGATCATCTCCTGTAAATCCTTGGAGGACAGGGTAACCGGCTTTTCACAGACCACATTTTTGCCCGCTTTCAGGGCTTTGATGACAATTTCTTTGTGGACGTCGTTTGGAGTAGAACAGAGCACGATGTCCACTTTCGGGTCGTTTAACAGCTCTTCTAAAGAATTGTAAGGGGTGATGCCGTGATCTCTGGCAAACTGCTGACGGTCTTCCTTAATGTCAAAGGAACCGCAGACGGTGAGGTGATCGATGGTCTCGATAGTTTCCCGGTGCCAGTTGCCCATACCTCCCAGACCGACGATCGCCAAGTTATAATCTTTCATGAATCCATCTCCTTTTTGAATTATTTTAAAAGAAAAAGCGGAACAAAGACGCTGTTCCGCTTTTGAGTGACAGAAATTACGCCCAGAACATTTCCGGAGCGGGTTCGGTCATCAGGCATTGCTTCAGAGTTGCTACCGCCTGGTCAAAACCTTCCATGGTGCTCATCAGACCGTCCTCATGCTCGATGCTGATGGCATAGTCGTAACCAGCCAGTCTCAGTTCTGCCATAATATCCTTCCAGTAACGGACGTCGTGGCCGCAGCCCACAGAACGGAATACCCATCCTCTTTCCAGGATGTTGGTATAGCTTCTGGTGTCCAGAACGCCGTTGACAGCGGTGTTGTATTGGTCCACTCTGGTATCTTTTGCGTGGAAGTGGAAGATTGCGTGTTCTTTGCCAAGCTCGCGGATAGCGGCAACCGGATCGATTCCCTGCCAGATCAGATGGCTGGGGTCAAAGTTAGCGCCGATTTCCGGACCGACTGCTTTTCTCAGCTTCAGCAGGGTATAGGGGTTGTAAACACAGAAGCCGGGATGCATTTCAAAAGCAATCTTATGGATGCCGTACTGTTTGCCTTCTTCTACTTTCTTTTTCCAGTAAGGAATCAGCACTTCGTTCCACTGCCATTCTAAGATTTCGGTATAGTCGTCCGGCCAGGGGCAGGTAACCCAGTTTGGTTTTTTCGCGTCCGGGCCTTCGCCTGGGCAGCCGGAGAATACACAGATCACGTCTACGCCCATTTTCTGAGCCATTTTAAACGCGTCGGTGATAGCTTTGTCGGAAGCGGCGGCATGTTCTTTGTTGGGGTGAACCGGGTTATCCTGCACGCTGAACGCGCTGACCTGAATGTCGTACTTTTCCAAGGTGGATTTGAATTCATTGAATTTTGCTTCATCGTTGAGGAGTACGTCAGGGTCGCAGTGGTATTTGCCGGGAGTTCCTCCGCAGCCGACTTCCATCATATGGATGTCACGGCTTGCCAGAATCTGACAGGTTTCTTCCAGGGTATATTTCTGGAACAGGGGGTTAAATACGCCTAATTTCATAATCTATGACTTCCTTTCTCACAGATAGCATCATACTGATTTCTGAAAAAAGGCATGGTGTCTGGCTCACCAGTTCCCATGCCTTTTCAGTTTCAGTAAGGTTGCTTACTTTTGTAGATTAGTCTTTGAATTCTTCGTCGAAGCGGACTTCTTTTCCAGTTGCAGCGGATTTGTAGATGGCTTCCAGAATCTGGGTAACAACCAGAGCCTGTTCTGGTTTTACTACCTGTTCGCCGCCGTTCATGACTGCGTTGTAGAAGGTTCTCTGTTCGATATCGGAATCCTGTTCTTCTACGCCGTCAAAGAATGCTACGCCGCCTGCGTTGAGGTCTGGTTTTTCCACAACCTGTCTGCCGTGTTTCACACAGTTGACACGAACGCCGTCTTTCATATCGATACCAGCTTTAGTACCGCAGAGAGAAGTTTTCGCTTCGTCAACATCCAGGGTATTCAAAGCCCAGCTGGCTTCCAGATTGATGGTAGCGCCATTTTTCATTTTAATGAAACCGAAAGCGGAATCTTCAACAGTGAATTTATCCGGATCCCAGTCGCCCCAAGCGTTACCGGTGTTTTTCTGATCGCCCAGTTTGTGGTAAACAGAACCTAAAACAGATTCGGGTTCATAGTTGTTCATCATCCAAAGGGTGAGGTCCAGCGCGTGGGTACCGATATCGATCAACGGACCGCCGCCCTGTTCTTCTTCGTTGAGGAATACGCCCCAAGTCGGAACGGCGCGGCGTCTTACCGCGTGAGCTTTTCCGTAGTAGATGTCGCCCAGTTCGCCGTTTTCACAGGCTGCCTTTACATAGGTGGAATCAGGACGGTATCTGTTCTGATAACCAATGTTCAGGATTTTGTTGTTTTTCTTAGCAGCTTCTACCATTTGTTTCGCTTCCGCATAGGTTTTTGCCATCGGCTTTTCACACATTACGTGTTTGCCGGCGTTCAGCGCATCGATGGAGATGAAGCTGTGCTCTCTGTTGGGGGTCAGCACGTAAACTGCAACGATGTCTTTTTCTTTTTCCAGCATTTCCTTATAATCGGTATAAACGTTGGAAGCTTCGGTTCCGTATTCTTCTTTTGCTTTCTGAGCGCGTTCTTCAATCAGATCGCAGAAAGCGATGAATTCAAAGTTGCCGTTTCTTTTCATGGCTGGCAGATGCTTTCCGTTTGCGATACCGCCGCATCCGACGATGCCGACTTTTAATTTTTCCATTAAAAAAACCTCTTTTCTTTATTTTACGGAATCCCGCTGAATTAACCGATGGGGTAATGTGATGCTTTTCAGCTTAGGGACGCCGTTTAACTGACTGCTTAAAAGCTCCATGGCTTTCCAGCCGATTTCATACTGGGGCTGGGCCACTGTGGTGATAGAGGGCAGACACATTTCGCTGACCGCCGTATTGTCAAAGCCCATGACAGAAATGTCCTCCGGTACGGAAATGCCTTTTTCAGAAAGCCGCTTCACCGCTCCAATGGCGGTAGAATCCGCAAAGGCAAAAATTGCCTGGGGAAGCTCTCGTTGCTGTAAAAGTTTATCGATCCCCCGGATACCGGCGTTGTAGGTATACCCTTCCTGAAACAGGAGAGCTTCCTCAATGGGGATGCCGTGCTTTTTTAAGGCTTCACGATATCCCAGCTCCCGCAGATAGGAGGAATAAGAGCCCTTCCCCCCCTCAAACAGGGCGATCTTTTCTTTGCCATGATGGATCAGAAACTCCACCGCGTCAAAGCTGGCGGTAAAATCATCGATTCCAACCCGGGGAGCGGCGTTTCCTTCCCAGGGCTCGCAGGCGCAGACAATGGGATAAGCCCTGCAAAGGGAAGCAAATTCTTCCTCCGGCATTTCCCGTGTCATGACGATCGCACCATCCACTACCTTGCTCTGTAAAAGCGCGATGGAATCGTTTAAATTTTTTCGGTTTCCTCTAGTGGTGCAGATCATGACAGTATAGTTTTCTTCCCTGGCTTTGTCTTCGATTCCCTTCACCACACGGGAAAAAAACTGATTGGAAATGGTATTGAGCAGCACCAGAATACGTTTCGTTTCCAGCCTGCGCAGATTCCGTCCCAAACCGTTGGGGCTGTAATGCAGCGTTTGAATTGCCTTTTCTACTGCCGATTTGGTTTCTTCTTTGACATTTTCGGCGTTATTGATGACTCTGGATACGGTTGCCACCGATACGCCGGCAGCCTTCGCCACATCTTTGATTGTAGCCATCTGTTCACCTCCATGTAATCGATTACATTCCAGCGAAAAGAAAAAAGCCACAGAAACGGGACGAAATTTTACCCGCCAACCAGGCAGAAGAAACAAGAGTTGTAATCGATTACATTCAATATACTACACTCAATTTTAAATTGCAAGGTCTTCTGGGAAAAAGTATTTTTTAAATCGGAAATTAGGTGAGATTAAACAAGAAGATACAGATGTTTTTAGGTAGGAAAGATAGAGACAACTTTTTTGTTTTTTTGGTTGTCTGTGATTTTTCTTTTTGAATCAATTTGACAGGAATCCAATCATACTTCTCATACTATACAGAAGTATAGGAAGATATGGACGACCTATTTACCCGTTTCTTTTGACATTTCCGGCATAAAAGATAGACGAAAGGCCAATGATCTGTTAGGATAGAAACAGAAAATAAAAGTTACGGAGGGATCACATGACAGTGGGTATCGAAAAGAACCATTTTCGGCTGTCCCATTGGGAATGGCTGCTCCTTGTAGGACTCGGTGCCTTGTTGCTTCGGCTGATACTGGCAGTGGGGTACCGCAACGGATTCGATCTGAATCCCTACAATATACCCTGGGCATTGGGAACTCAGGATGGAGTTTTTGAAATTTACAAAAATTTGGAAAATTTGGATTATCCGCCCTTGTTTCCCTTTCTCCTTTCTTTGGTGGCGAAGGGCGTTGCCTTGGGGAAGGAGTTGGACAGCTGGCCCATACAGATGTTTTTCATCAAGCTGATTCCGGTCTTGTTTGATGTGGGGAATGTGCTGCTTCTTTACTGGATCGGCTGCCGGAAATCCCAAACATTCGGGATGCTCCTTTCCGCCTTGTGGGCTGTGAACGGCAGTATGGTCTTAAATTGTTCCCTCTGGGGACAGACCGATAGTCTGCTGCTCTTTTTTATTTTGCTCACCTTTTGGTTGTTTTGGGAAAATCGGCCCTTGGCGGCAGCGGTCTGCTTTGCTTTGGGCTGCCTTGCCAAATTACAGACAGCCTATTTTGCTCCGGTGGTGCTGTTTGAATTATTGACAAATCAGAAAGCAAAAACCGCTTTAAAAGCACTGGGAGTCGGATTCCTGACCGGTATCCTAGGATGGCTTCCATTCATGATTGGAAGCGGAGAGGCATTTCTTCCTCTCCGGATTTATTTTGGCGGGTTTGGGAAATACAGCTATATCAATGTCAATGCCTATAACCTTTACGGGATTTGGGGAGGAAATTGGGTGACGGATCAGGCCTCTCTTTTCGGCGGCAGTTATTCTGAGACGTATGGAACCATGATCGGGGGATTTACCTGTGCGCATCTGAGTTTTTTCTTTTTAGGGCTTTTGTTTTTGCTGGTGCTTGGGGGGTACTTTGTGACAACCTGGTTTCACCGCAGCGTCCCCGCCGCCCTTCATGGAATGATGCTGTTAAACGGCATTTTTATGCTGACCACGAAAATGCACGAGCGTTACCAGCTGCCGGTGCTGGGCCTGAGCCTGCTTTGTTTTTTTCTGCTGGAGGAAAGGATCTATCTTTGGACTTATCTTGCCCTCACCGTCATCACCTGTATCAATCAGGGAATGGTGCTGTTTCAGGCGAACTATGGGGGGATTTTCAGGGAACTGTTTCCGCTTTTCCAGACAATATTTTCGCTCGGAAACCTTTTGCTGTTTCTTCTTCTGCTGTGGGGGTATGTTGCTCGCGTATTGTTTGATCGCTCCTTTTTCTGGCGTCCGTTGAGAAAGGTGTGAAAACCAGCCTTTATGTAGGAAAAAGCGCTGAAAAACAGTTTGTTTTTCAGTGCTTTTTTTGCTTTCTTTTCTGATATAATGATCTTGAAAAAATGATACACTCCGAAGGGTTGACACTGATGAATGCCATTGGTTTTTGAAAGGGGGAATTACATTGAAAAACAGATTGCGGCATGGAGGAAAACTGCTTTTCTGGGGGATTCTTTGCGGAATTTTCTGGATTCTTTTCACAGGATGCGGTGTGGAAGAAGTGAGTAATCCGAAAAAATTTATTTACGAGGTTTTAGACGAGGGGGTAACGATCCACGGCTACAAAGGAAAGGCCAAAAAGCTTGTGATTCCGGCGGAGATTGAGGGGAAACCGGTAGTGAAAATCTCTTCCAATGCATTCTTTGAATTGGAAGAAATCGTAGAGGAAATCGAACTTCCCGATACGGTGACACAGCTGGAAGACCAGGCATTTATCAGTCTGAGAGCGCTGAAACGGATCGCCCTTCCGGACAGTGTGACGCAAATCGGCTTCAGTGCGTTCGAGTGGTGCGACAGCTTGGAGGAGGTCACCCTTCCTCAAAATATGACGCAGATTCCCGAGCGGATGTTTGTTTCCTGCAAGAGCCTGAAGACGGTGGAGATACCGGAACAGGTCGAGGTAATCGGCGGGGGCGCCTTTATGACGTCCGGTCTGACAGAGATCACAATCCCGGATTCGGTTAAGAGAATTGAGGGGCAGGCCTTTGAGGGGTGCGTGGACTTAACCCGGGTAACGATGGGGAACAATGTGGAAGTGATTGGGCAATGGGCTTTTTGGGAATGTGGCTTTCATGAGTTGTTTCTGCCGGAATCCATTACTGAGATCCAGGATAACGCCTTTACCGGTCCGCCCAATGAACTGACCTTCTATGTGGGAGAAAATCAGGTTGTAAATGAATATGGGGCGAGATACGGAATTCCCCGTAAGAATCCGGAAGAAATGGAAACCATCTCTTGACAAGAAATGCAAAGCATAGTAAAACGGAAACAGATACGCAGAAACACGATTGCAGTGATTCAGAAAAAACCAGGAAAGAGGAGAGTAAGATGAATCAACCACTAAAAGTAGCGGTAATCGGCGCGGGAGGATGGGGCTACCAGCACGCTAGGGCTTATTCCAGCCGGAAAGATACCGTGTTGTGCTCCATTACCGGGCGCACAGAAGAACGTACCAGAAAGCGGGCGGAGGAATTCGGCGTCCCTTATTATCTCAATATCAGTCAGATGATCGAGGAACAGAAACCGGATTTTATCTCTATCTGTATGCCGGGCCAGCAGACCTTTGCCCCGACCATGGAAGTCATCCAAGCGGGAATCCCTCTGCTGGCGGAAAAGCCCTTGGCCTATGACAGAAAAGAGGCCGAAACACTGATTGCGGAAGCGGAAAAACGCAATTTATTCTTTGCCATTGACTTTAACCACCGTTATAGCACTCCTGCGATCATGGCGAAGGAGGATATCGAAAAGGGAAGGCTGGGAGAGCTGATCTTTGCCAGCTGGCGCTTTGGGCATGGTTCCGGCGCGTTGGATCATCCCTATCTCAACCTCATTGAGGCTCAGTGCCACGGCTTTGACCTTTTAGAATATCTCTGCGGACCGATCCAGTCTGTCATGGCCCAGATGACCGACAAAAGCGGGAAGAACAGCTACTCCACCTTCAGTATCGCTTTAGCGTTTCAAAACGGCGGAGTTGGTACCTTTTTAGGTACCTTTGACTCCTCAGAATTTTACCCCTTGTCCCAATATGTAGAACTCAACGGGACAAAGGGGAGGATCTGGATGGAGGATTCGGTAGAGAAGTACAGCTTTCAAGGGGTGGACAGCCGCCGGGCCGAGGTATGGAATTCCGCTTTCTTTCACGATGAGGAGCGGAGTTTTAACCAGAATCTGGACCGGCATCTGGACGCGCTGATCCCAGCGCTTCTCAGGGGAGAGCAGCCTCCCGTTCCGGCGAAGAGGGGACTGCGGGCGTTGGAGCTGGCATACGCCGCCATTGAATCCTTTGAGACGGGCAAGCGGGTGGAAGTCCCGTTTCAAGGGGAATAGGACATAGGCATTTGACATACAAAAGTGATGAGAAATCGGGGAGGTAGACAGTATGGTATCCGGATCAAAGTTTACTTTGTTGGGAATTGCAATCATTTTATTTGGTTTTACGATGTCCCGGTATGACTGGGGAGGCGTGTGGGCCTTTATTTGTTGTATTCTGCCGTTTATTGGATTGCTGTTTAGCATATTGGGATGCTTTTTCATGTATGAGGAATACGATGATGATTGAATTTCCCTGTCATTCCAAAATCCCCCAGGGCTTTGCAAAATGAACAGGTCCAGGTTGTGCGGACAGCACCAAAAAAGGCCCCTGGTAGGAAAATTGAGTTTTAGGAGGAGTGGCGCAGCGTAAGCGGCGCCACTCCAGTTTTGTACTGGATGCGCTCGTGGTTGT
>CALWNT010000088.1 GCA_944382885.1 uncultured Clostridia bacterium
CGTTTTCCGGCTTCTCCATCTTTTTGCAGATAGTAAGGAAGGGTTCCCCCAAGACGTTCCGGCGCACCAATGATAAAGGTACCAACATGGTCAAATTCCATGGCGCTCCATTTTCGTTCGGAAGAAAACGGAATTTTGCGCACCGGCAAGAATGTATGGTTCAAGTCGAAATATTCCTTCATCGCCTGAAAAGTGGCATTGTTATCATCACAATGCTGGAGGAAAGAACCGATCAATTCTTCAAAGGGAATAGAACGCCAAAGTTCCGTAGGGTATACTTTTTCCACCCGCATTTTACCTTGGGTGAGAGTGCCCGTCTTATCTAGACAAAGGGTATCTACATGAGCGAGAGTTTCCAATGCGAAAAGTTCCTGTACCAAAACTTTTTTCTTAGAAAGAGAAATGATTCCCACCGCCAGACTGATGCTGATGAGAAGAACTAGTCCTTTCGGAAGCATCCCCAGTAGTCCAGCGGCAGTTGTCACTACAGAATGGTTGAGAGTGTCATTCCGCAATAGGAAAGCTTCCAAGAAAAGCAGGATTCCCAATGGTGGGATCAGAAAACCGGTAAACCGGGTGACCTTTCGCATAGAAGAAAGCAGTTCAGAATGGACGCCACGCAGTTTTTTTGCTTCACGAGCAATTTTGGCCGCGTAATTCTCCGATCCTACATGCTCCACACAGGCTCTGCATTTACCGCTGACGATGAAGCTACCAGAGAGAAGATGATCGCCTTCAGATTTGGAAATAGGATCGGATTCTCCTGTTAAGAGGGATTCGTTGACTTCTACCTCTCCTGCCAGAATAACGGAGTCGGAACAAACTTGTTTCCCGGCTTCCAATTCAATGATGTCCTCTTCTACCAGCTCCTGCACAGAGAGTTCCAAAGTGTTTTCGTCACGGATGACCTTTGCTGTGGGTGTAGATAAAAGGGAAAGCTTTTCTACCAATTTCTTGGCATGAAGCTCCTGCACAATGCCGATCAGCGTATTCAGGGCGATAATCAGAATAAAGAGCATGTTGGACCAGGCACCTACGAGGGCAAGCACAATGGCGATCAATACATTAAATAAATTAAACAGGGTGCAGATATTATCCTTCAGAATTTGCCCTGTCGATTTTGTGACCTTCTCCGGCTGGATATTCTGCTTTCCCTTTTCTTTTTTGATCCGAACCTGCTCGGAAGTAAGTCCAGACAAATGTGAAGGTTTATAAAAATCCTCCATATGAAACATCTCCGTTTCCTTTCAATTTATGAATCTAGTCTATTCCACAGGGTTAAAAATCGAATAAATCAACCTTAAACTGTTTATAAACCGACGCTCGCTTTTTCGGTTTATAAAAATGTTATTTTCTGGAAAACTGCTGTTTAAACTTTTTCCTTATGAATAAAAAAGCTGGGGAAAATTTCCCCAGCCTCTCAAAAATCAATGGCTACAGAATATTCCGCTGAGTTGTCTTCAGCGAATATTGGGTTCCTAGTTGTGCTTTTTTTGATTTTAACCGGTTCTTTTGGGCCCCTTTCACTTTTTGGCGCGAAAGCTTCGACAACTTTTGTTCGCAAAAGATCATGCGGGCAGATTGCACCAAAGAAAGCAAACAAAAGACTGTCATTAAGATGGTGGAAACATTCAGTCCTAAAAAGTTCATATATGGGTTGTACCAGTCCAGAACCTCAATCACAATAAAAATCAGGGCAAGCACAATCAGCATGTGCGGGAGAACTTTAAAAATTTTCATATTACTGCACCTCCCCCAAATACAGACAATCTACAATTTGATGGCTTGGTCTGTATGGATGATTTACCACCTGATCCCCCATGGTCATAAAGGCAGAGTGCCCGCCATCCAGATTGTAGGCAGCGGAACATCCCAGGTTTTCAAAAACCTGTGCCAGCTCCGGAAGCGTCATTTCTCTGGAATAACCTGTTTGGCGGCCATCCACAACAACAAAACAATAATGGCCGGGTTCATAATAGCCAATCGCGCTGCGGGGATGAGCTTTGCGAATATAATCCCAGGTATTAAAGGATTTTAACGCTTTTCCACGTGCATCCAGCAGATTTGGACCAAAGGTCCAGGATTGATAAGCACCATCCCGTATAGCCTGTTGCAGATCAAATTGATCGGGGGAATATGTTTTCATCTCGCCATTTTGGTATAGAATGCAGACGTCTGAAGCGGTGGGCTCTGAGCGGTAAAGGGTACCGTTGCGGATTAGAACGCCGGCGGTATGCTGGCGGTTGTAACAATAGGAATCACCATTCATGGCAAGAATCGAATGGACATCGCGACTCATGTTGGTCAAATGCTCGGTATAGCCCGTGCCGTAGGTATTCTGACCAAAATAAGTTCGAAAGCAGTTGATGTTAGATGTATATATATCAGCCACATAATAAGTAATTTTGTTTTTACCAGAGCCCAATTGGTAAGGGGTAACGGTAATGGAAAGGTCTTTGCTCTGATAGGAATTTGCTGTTGAGACTACCTTGTCTGAAAATTTGTCGGCGAATTTGCCTCCTAGATCAGTGGAAACGCTGGAACTGCCGGGATTTCCTTGCGTATCTGCTCCATTCTTTTTATTAGACAATGCTCCTCCTGTCCCGAAAAGGGAGTCACCTCCTGAGAAAATTTGTCCGCCCATACCCGGAAGAGAGGCTTGACCATTCCCATCTGAAAAAGGTGTATTGCTAAGCACATTGTTCGGTGTATCGAATTTATATGGGATCATGTAGTTGAAATAGTAAATGGACAGCAAAATGCTTGCTGTAATAACCAAGTCCAGAAGAAGAGCCAATATGTTGAGAAAAATCTGCTTATGCGGTTTTTGCGGAAGTGTTCGGATCATATTTTTTCACCTTTCCTTTCTGTGATTTATGATGGGTTCCTTTTTTGAAAATAAACTTCGTCTGCACCGTCAGGCTGATTAAGAACAGCGTGATTTCTGTAAGAATCTTGGCAAACCACACCGGAAGCGTCAGCGTATACGCATAGAGGGAAAGCACGATATTGTTTGTCAAAAGGATGCCAGCCGCTAACAAAAAATAGGCTAAAAAGGTTTTACGGGCATTTTGTTTTTCTTTGAAAACCCAATTTCGGTTCAAAAGATAATTGAAAGTTCCACTTCCAAGTCTCGCGATGACATTACTCAGAAGCAACCCATGAGGAAATCCCTGCGTAATCACGGATAAAACCATAAAGAAAATGTAATCCAGAACAAAGCTGGCCAAAGAAGAGGAAGCAAATTTAAAAATGGTCTTAAAAATTTTCATAGAATCTCGAAAAGGATGAAAATGAGAGCTGGAATTTTCCTTGTCCAGATAAACAGTCTTGATTGGAAATTCCACAATAGGGATATTGTTTCTCCGACAGTGGAGCAGCATATTCATTTCATATTCATAGCCAACTCCTTCTGTTTGAAGCATATAGTCGAGCAGGGAAAAACTAAAGGCGCGAAGACCGGTTTGGGTGTCTGTGACTTTTGTACGGCTAATCATGCGGAAAACCGCCCGGGTGATTTTATTCCCCAGCTTAGAACGCAGGGGAATGTCTTTGTCGAAATCACGAACTCCCAATATAAGGGAACCGGGATGGAGCCGGGCAGTCATAATCGCCCGCTCCATATCGTCTGGTAAATGCTGACCGTCTGCATCCATTGTGACGATATATGTGGTAGGATCTTTTAGTTCGCGGATATATTGAAACGCTGTTTTCAGTGCTGCGCCCTTGCCCATATTTTTAATATGATGCAGCACGATCACATCCGGCATATTTTTTAATTTTTCAAAAATCCATTGTTTATCGGATGAACTGCCGTCGTCC